>DGTW01000089.1 GCA_002393835.1 Treponema sp. UBA4326 | reverse complement strand
TTTGTGCTGCCGCGTGAGCGGCGAATGTATATAATTACAAGCACAAAACGCGTGTAGCAAACTAGTTTGCGGTTTTGATAAGCCGTTTTTGCGACTGGGAGCCATTTTTGTAGGCAGAACAGTTTATAATGCGTTTGCCCTGAAGGAAAAAAGAGCCATCATTGAAACAAGAATTGCAATTCACTAAAATATAAGATTATGAAAACAGAACTTATCAAAGACCTTCTTACATCAAAGCCAGACGGCCGCATTGTCACCGTCTGCGGTTGGGTTCGCACCATGCGCGACTCTAAGAACCTCGTCTTCATCCAGGTGAACGACGGCAGCTGCTTTGCAAATATCCAGCTCACTTTCGACAGACAGAATCCATCTAATCCAAATACAGCCTCAGAAATTGAAAACGCACTCTCAAACATCTCAACTGGCGCTTCACTCAAAGCCACCGGCAAGCTCATTGAGTCACCGGCTTCAGGTCAGGCTGTTGAGGTCAACCTTGAGACCCTCGAAGTTTTGGGAAAATGTCCTTCTGACTACCCGATTCAGAAAAAGGCCGCAACAATGGAATTCCTCCGCGAAAACGCCCACCTCCGTGCAAGGACAAACACTTTCGGTGCAGTTTTCCGAATGCGAAGCCAGATGGCCTTTGCCCTCCACTCTTTCTTCCAGGAGAGGGGCTTCTACTATATCAACACGCCAGAGATTACCTGCTCAGACTGCGAAGGTGCCGGCGAAATGTTCCAGATTACAACGCTTTCTCTTGAAAAACTTGCCGAGACCGCCATCGAAAAGGGTGCCGCAGGCATGAAAAAAGAAGATGCGGCGAAACTCGTCAACTACAACAAGGACTTCTTCGGAAAACAGGCTTCACTCACCGTTTCAGGCCAGCTTGAAGCCGAGACCCTTGCTACAGCCCTTGGCCGCGTTTACACATTTGGCCCCACTTTCCGTGCAGAAAACTCAAACACAACCCGCCACCTGGCAGAGTTCTGGATGTGTGAGCCAGAGATGGCCTTCTTCGACCTCAACGACGACATGGACATTCAGGAAGAGTTCATCAAATATCTCTTAAACTGGGCACTCACAAAATGCAGCGAAGACATGGAATTCTTCAACAAACGAATCCAGCCTGGCGTTATCGACACCCTCAAACATGTCGTCGAGACACCTTTCAAGCGCGTAAGCTACACAGAGGCCGTCGCCGAGCTTGAAAAGCACGCCGACGAATTTGAGTTCAAGCCATACTGGGGCTGCGATTTAGCAACAGAGCACGAGCGCTATCTGACCGAAAAAATTTACAAGTGTCCTGTCATGGTCTACAACTATCCAAAAGAAATCAAAGCCTTCTACATGAAGCTCAACGACGACGGAAAGACCGTAAAGGCGGTCGATGTTTTGGTTCCAGGCCTGGGCGAAATCATCGGTGGCTCTGAGCGAGAGGAAAGCTACGACAAGCTTCTCGCCCGAATCAACGAGCTTGGCTTAAAGCCGGAAGATTACAGCTGGTATCTCGACCTCCGAAAGTTCGGCACCGTTCCTCACTCAGGATTCGGTCTCGGCTTCGAGCGACTTCTTTTGTATGTAACAGGTATGCAGAACATCCGTGATGTAATTCCATATCCACGAGCACCAAAACTCGCGGATTTTTAAAGTATTAGACGCAGATTAACGCAGATAGACGCAGATATTTTTTTCTAAAACGAAAAGTTTCCTAAATAAAACGAAATTTTTTCGTATAACAATTTTTATCTGTGTTCATCTGCGTCCATCCGCGTCAATTTTTTTACACGAATGAAAAACAAAAAGCCCAGAAAATTGACATTCGTCACATTCTCTCAGAGTATTTTCCTGACTACGAAATACTTTTTGCAGAACAGGCTTTTGTCTTTTGCGGGTTCTTGTGCCTTCAGTTTTTTGTTTTCGGTCATTCCGCTTTTTATGATGATTGTAATGGTTCTCGTGCGTTTTTTGCATGCGTCACCAAAAACCATTTCTGCCATCGTCTCGGCCATGCCTGAGCTGGAGCGTTATTTTAACTCAGAGTCTGTCATTCAGTCCGTTCAGTCAATCCGCACTTTCAGCAGCTTTGAAATAGTTGCCTCAGCATTCATTTTATGGATGGCAAGGCGTTTTTTTGCTTCGATTTTTGACTCAATGCAGAATATTTTCCATATTCAGGCCCAGAGAAAGGCTTTTTTCAACCAGATTCTTTCTTTCGTTACGGAACTTGTCATCGTCATCATTGCTTCGGCAATTCTCTTTGCCTATATTTCCCTTCAGACAATTTCTTCCATGGAGTTTTTCAGGCAATTTCCCCAGCTTTCTTTCATTTACCAGGGGCTTTTGTCGGGGGAACTTATGGAAATTCTTCCTAATTTTTTAATTTTGGCCGCCGTTATCGTCCTTTACAAATCAGCTTCGGGAACAAGGCCACCCTTCTGGATGTGCGCCCTGAACAGCCTTCTCTGTACCAGCTCATTCTTTGCCTTCCGCCTCATCATGCACTACTTTTTGAACGTGAGCCAGTATAATCTTGTCTACGGCGTTCTCGGTCATGTCATCATTCTTTTCATGGACATTTTCTTTTTCTTTGTCTTCTTTCTGGTTTTCGCTCAGTTTTTATATGTCATTCAGTTTTTCGACGAACTTCTTTTAGGTGAGCTTTACCTTTTACCCTCAATCGAAGAAAAAAGCCTCGGTTCAAGTTTCAAAAGGGCATTTTTTGTCCGCCCTGACTTCCTCATCGCAAAAAACAAGACCAATGTCTTCTCTTACAAACCCGGAGAGATTATTTACTCAAAGAACGACGAGGATTTTTCAGCTTATTACATAATTCGGGGTAGCGTAAAATTCCAGGGGGAGCAGGCTTCAGAAAAGGAAAAACTTTCTCATCGGGGTGAATTTTTCGGAGAAACCGCCTGCATACTGAACAAAAAGAGGGAATACACCGCCATTGCCCTGGTCTCAACAAGAATCATCAAAATCGAAAGCGAGCGATTCCGCTTTATGGTGCATCAGAACCCTGAGGCGGCGAAGAAAGTCCTAAAGCAGATAAGTCCCTTTTTTTAATTCCTTCTGTGTACTCTGTTGGCATTATTCGCTATAATATATAGAAATTTTTTGGAGAAATTATGAATCGTTCTAAAATTGTCGTATTAGATTTTGGCAGTCAGTATGCCCATCTCATTGCAAAAAGATTCCGTGCTTTAGGTTATTACTCAGAAATTGCCCTTCCCTCCGCAGAACTGAGCGTTTTTGAGGGAGCCAAAGGCGTTGTTTTTTCTGGCGGACCTTCTTCCGTTTACGAAGACAATGTGCCTGACTTCAACGAAAAGATTCTAGAGCTTGACCTTCCGATTTTGGGTCTCTGCTACGGTCATCAGCTTCTCTCTTATTCATACGGCGGAAAAGTCGGAAAGGCTGAAGTCGGAGAGTTCGGCTTTGCAGAACTAAACCTTAACGAAAAGGGCAAGGTCTCTCCGCTTTTTAAGGGTGTAAGCCCCACGACTCAGGTTTGGATGAGCCATCAGGATGGAGTTCTTTCTTTGGGCGAGGGATTTGAAGTCATCGGAAGCACAAAAGACTGTCCTTACGCCGCTCTCCAGAATTTAAGCAAAAAACGATTCAGCCTCCAGTGCCACTGTGAGGTAAAGGACACTCCAGAAGGAAACAAAATCTTCAAGAATTTCGCTGACATCTGCGGCATGGAAATCAACTGGGATGAAGACACTGTTTTGAACCACATTCTTGAGACAATCAAAAAAGACGCAAAAGACAAGAATGTTCTTCTCTTCCTTTCCGGCGGTGTCGATTCAACTGTGGCCTTTGCCCTTCTCAACAAGGCTCTCGGACAGGAGCGTGTTTTGGGCCTTCACATTGACAACGGCTTCATGCGAAAGAACGAGTCAAAGAATGTCGCCGCTGCCTACCATAAGTTCGGCTTCAACAATTTTATCGTTGAAGATGCCAGCGAAAGCTTCCTTAACGCAATCAAGGGTCTGACCGATCCTCAGAAAAAGCGAATGGCTGTCGGAGAAAACTTCATCACCGTTCGTGACGGCGTTGTAGCAGCCCAAAAACTCAACGAAGAAGACTGGATGCTGGCTCAGGGTACACTTTATCCGGACATCATCGAGT
>DGTW01000028.1 GCA_002393835.1 Treponema sp. UBA4326 | reverse complement strand
GAGTCTGTGACGCCCATAGGAATCGCAGTAAAAAAAGGATCACCTATCCGTAAGCCGAAAGATTTTATTGGCAAGACAGTTTCCGTTGCAATCGGAACAAACAACCACCTGCTTTATGCAAATTATTTTCGTGATGCTGGAATCTCGGAAAAACAATTTGAGACCGCAAACTTGAACTCGTCGAATGGAAGAACGGCCGTTGTTTCTGGAAAAGTCGATGCAGCCATCGGAAACATCATCGACCTCATTCCTCTTGAGCAAAGCGGTCAAATCGACATCATTTTTTCCACGGCAGAACGCCCTGAATGGCACTCACAGCTTCTGCTGGTAGGACGAAAAAAATTCTTGAAATCGAACCAGGAGGCAGGAGTTACACTTTTCAAGGCTTTAATTCGGGCAAGGCAGACAGCAATTAAGAATCCAAAGGCATATTACGGGGCAATTTCCGCCAGCCAGCTTACGGATTATCCAGAAGAGGCGGAAAAATATCTGAATCCCGACGGTCAGCTTACGCACTATATTTCAAAAATCACAGACAGCAATATCACCCGTGCCCAAAAATTGCAGGATTTTTTTACTTCAATTGGAAGATTTAAGAAAAAAATAGATGTCACCACATTCATCGAAAAAAAATATTACGAAAATGCGGCAAAAGAACTTGGCATAATCGAATAAAAATAAAGAAAACTGCGGCAGAAGAAAAAATTTCAACTTTTCTCTGCCTGCATGTTTTGACAAGGAGAAAAAATGGCAACAACCCGAGAAGAAGCCTTGAGGCAAATCTACATCGAAGTTGAGATTGAAAACGCAGGAATTGATTTCAGTCCTGAACTTTACTCAAAACTTGACTACACAAGATATCAGGAGCAAATCCGCTGTCTTTTCGACTTTAACTTTAAAAAACTGGTGGATACAAGGCTGCCCTACGGCTTTATTTTTAATTCCACAGGATTTGCGAACAGACTTTTGTGGAATCCAAAATCAGAGGTAAAAATCGTAAAAGAAGGTGAGAAATTTTTCGTCATCAAGGGCAAGGACGGAAAGGATTTTAATGAGGAAATTACCTTTTTCGAGCGGCCCGGCTATTACAATCAGAAAACTTCTGACGGAAAGGAAATGAGCCGGATTGCCCAGGCCCGCACTCCAAAGGGAAGAATTTTTATCGTTTATTCGAATGAATGTTCCCTGAAGGACAAGGGCCTCGACTGTCTTTTCTGCAACATCAACGACACAAAGAGGCGATTTGAAAAAGTTGACAAAATCGAATGGAAAAATCCCCGTGAAATCGGTGAAACCGTTGCAGCAGCATATAAAGACGGCTTTCATGGCTTCAATCTGACGGGAGGCTTTGTTCCTGAGCGCCGTGAAGTTGACTATTACATCGATGTCATCGAAGCCGTAAAAGAAAATTTCAAAGGCAATGAAGAAGACATTCACGGTATGGCTTGCGTTGGAGCACCTCAGGATTTGGCTGTCATTGACCAATATCGGGAGGCCGGATACCAGCATATTGCCACAAACATGGAAGTTTGGGACGAAAACCTCTTTAAGTACATCTGCCCCGGAAAAGAACAGTTTTGCGGCGGAAGGGCAAACTGGCTGAAAACTCTTCAGCACGAAGTCGAAGTATTTGGCCGTGGAAAAGTCCGTTCCCTGTTTGTAGGAGGACTTGAAACAAAGACATCCCTGCTTGAAGGAATTGAAACATTAAGCGACCTTGGTGTCATCGCATGTTCTGAGGTCTGGAAGCCCTGTATCGGTTCCGCCCTGGAGGGACACCGCTCCCCGGAAACAGAATGGCACATTGATGTACTTGAAAAAACCTATCAGATTCATAAAAAGAACGGATTCTCTCTTGAAGATTACTACTACACGTTGAACATAGACAATCCTCTTTCACATTTATACATGCTCGATGGTCAGACCCTTCCATGGGAAAAAAAGCCGCTGACAATCACAAAATCTAATTAAATCAAGGAAGGTAGATTATGAAAAAAATTCGCTTGCTGGCCCTTACAGGGATTTTAATTACACTTGCTTCAGCACAAGTTTTTTCAAAAGCAAAAGAAAAAAAAATCAGAATCGGAAGCGCAAACGGAGAAGGCCGGCCATTTAACGGACTTTCAGGCGTTGCAATCGAAAAGGGATTTTTTGAGGAAGAATTCAAGAAAATCGGTTGGAAAGTTGAGTATGTCACATTCTCAAACGGCATTGTCGTTAACGAAGCATTCCTCTCAAATGAACTTGATTTTGCCGCAATCGGAGATGTTCCTGGTGTCACGGGATTCAGAAACAACATCGGCGTAGTCTGGGTCGGAACAAATGTTCCGGTTCAACCGCTTTCTTTTGCTGCAAGAAATGGTTCCGGCATAAAAAAGCCTGAGGACTTGATTGGAAAAAGTATAGGCCTTAACCTAGGAACAAACGGTCAGTTTCTTTTTGAAAATTACATCAAAGAACATAAACTTCCAAGAGACAAGCTTAATGTCGTAAACATCACGACGGCAAATTCTCAGGCTGCCGTCGTTACTGGAGACATAGACCTGGCCGTCGGAACATCAGCAAATCTTCTTCCGATAACTCAAAATGGTGATGCAGAAGATTTTTACAATACGACAAAAAGGCCGGAGTGGTCAGCCCAGACAATAGTTACCGCCAGAAAAAAATTCCTCAAGGAAAATCCGGAGGCTGCAAATGCCTTCTTCAGGGCGCTTATCCGTGCAAATGCAGAAGTTCATTTCCATCCTGAAGAAAACTACCACGCCCTGTCAGGAAAACGCTTTCCCAACGATTCATCTTTAGGCCCCCTCCTCTACAATGCGAATGAATATACTGCGGAAGTAAAGGCGGAGCTAGTTTCCAGACTTCAGAATCTCCACGACATTCTGCGAGACATTGGCCGTGTAAAGGGAAATTACAATGTCGCAAAAGACGTGGACAATTCCTATTACAAAAAGGCATTAAAGGAACTCAAGGCAGAAGGATACAAGATGTCGGATTAAAAAAGCAGCACATAGCCCTTAATCCGCTCTTCATGTATGCAACGCTGATTTTCATATACTTTTATCGAAAGAATATATCTTGCAAAAGCTATTGACAATAAACAAAGGAATTCATATACTCTTAACACATATTACCTATATATTTGCTAGGTTATAAAAAACACATTTTGGCTGACACGACATCGTGAGGTCTGGACGGACACATTGCCCATCCAGACCTCTTTTTTTTGCCAGCTCAAGGAGGATGACAATGGCATGGACACAGGAAAAAGCGCTCACTTATGCAGAAGAAGCACAGAGCGCTGTACTCGCAACGGTAACCGAGGGAGGATTGCCTGAAGTACGGCATGTAGGGGGCTACGGTATCGTCACCTCAGAAAAGGGGGCAATCTTCTACCTGAACACAGGAAAAGATTCTGCCAAGGTCGCTCAAATTGCCCGCAATCCGTCCGTCTCCCTAATCTTCCAGCACGGGCATCAGGACGGTCTTAAAAACGTGACCCTGTACGGAAAGGCAAGGCTTGCCGCAGAAGAGGAACGCCCAGAAGCAGAGGCAGCCATTCACAAACGCCGACCGCAAGCAGTTTTTGACGACACGAAGGTGATTGTCAAAGTGCAGGTCGAAAAAATCAAGATTCTTGACTTTTCGGAAGACGAGAAAGTTCAGGAAATCGAACTGTAACAAGGAGGGAAATAATGTCAAAACGCTTGCTGATAACAGGTGCGAACAAGGCCAATGGAATAGGTATTGAGACTCTCAGGCTTTTTCTCGATGCCGGTTTTGAAGCCGTGGTAATCGCAAGGAATTTCGATGATTTCGAATTCGCAGGAAATCCGAAAGTCACTGCGATTAAATATGATTTATTTGACCTGTCAGGAATTCCTGAGCTTGTCAAAAAAATCGGCCACATTGATGTCCTTGTAAATAATTCTGGAATCAACAATTTCACGAATTATCGTGATTACACGGAAGAACTGTCTGACAGGATTCTGCGCGTCAATTTTCTTGCGCCGCTGGAACTCATAAGGGCTGTAGTTGCTGACTGGGAAAAAACCGAATTCGGACGAATCGTAAATGTATCATCCATTGCGGCAGAGCATGGAAACAGAGATGTCTTCTACGGAGCCACAAAGGCAGCCCTGACAAACCTTGCCAAGAGCCTTTACTTTCTTGACGGAGACAAGGGACTTATAGTCAATACGGTTCATCCGGGAGTCGTCACATCAAACTGGTATCCTGAAAATCCAGTGAGAAAAATCATCGTTGAGGAGGCAAAAAAGGCAAATCAGCTTATTTCCCCGGTGGAAGTGGCAAAAACAATTTTCTGGCTCGGGACTTCAAGTCCGTCTTCAATAAATGGTGAAGTCATTCGGGTCGCATCATAAAAAATAAAATTTCAAAATCAGGAGAATAATTATGAAAAAATTTACAAAAATCATTGCAGTACTCTCAGTTTTCTTTGCCCTGGCAGCAGCTGAAGCAAAATCAAAGAAAGTCGTTCGTATCGGAAGCGCTAACGGAGGCGGTTCCCGGGAATTTCAGGGAATTCTTGCAGTCGGAAAAGAACTTAAGCTTTTTGAAGATGAATTTGGCAAACTTGGATATGATGTGGAATACATCACCCTGGAAAATGGCGTTGCAGTCAATGAGGCAATTCTTTCTTCTGAACTGGAATTTGCCTTTATCGGTGATGTTCCCGGATTTGTCGGCCTTTCAAACAACATCGGCTCAGTCTGGATTGGCGAGGATCTGGGATTTTCTACCCTTGGAATCGCCGTTCCAAAAGACTTCAATTTGACGGATGCAAAGGATTTAATCGGGAAAACTGTTTCCGTAAATATTGGAACCAATGCCCATCTTCTTTATGCAAAATATTTTGAGGACGGAGGTGTTTCAGCAGACCAGTTTACAACCGCAAACCTTACCCTTGCAAACGGAACCGCCTCACTTGTGGGCGGAAAAGTCGACGCAGTATTTGGCGACATCACTGCATTTTATCCCCTCGCAAAAAAAGGTGAGATAAAACTGGCCTTCACTACCCTCGAACGCCCTGAATGGCATTCCCAGCTTCTTCTTCTCGGCCACAAAAAATTCCTGAAAAAAAATCCGAATCTTGGCGTTGCATTCTTCAGGGCCGTCATCAGGGCACGACAGGAAGCGTTAAAGGCTCCTGAAAAATTCTATGGCCCGATTTCTGCAAGTGCCCTCAAAGATTACCCGGAATTTGCCGCAAAACTCTATAACTCTGACGGCAAATTGACTCCTCTCATCAGCAAAATCACCCCGGATCAGATTGAGCGAGCACAGGGACTTGTTGATTATTTCCAGTCAATAAAAAGAATTAATGGAAAACATGACGTAAAGAAATTCATCGACACAAGCTTTTATGAAAAGGCCGCAAAAGAATTGGGCATTCAGGAGTAAGTAAATGAAGCAGTGCAAGAAAGAAGACGCCAGAAAACACATCGAGGCCGTCATAAAAATTGAAAATGAAGGCGTCGCAGTTGACCCTGCAATTTTCAAGGACCTGGACTACGAAAACACATATCTGGAGCAAATCCGGGCCAGATTCGACTGGAATTTCAAGAATTATGTTGAGTCTAAGATTCCGGCTTCATTTCACTTTTCTTCATCTAATTTTTTCAGTCCCCTCTACTGGAATGACAAATCTGAATTGAGCATAAGAAAGAGAGGCGACAAATTCTATTTGGTTCAGGGAAGCGGAGACGCTGTTGATGTAATTGACGAAATCGTCTTTGACAAAAAGCCAAAGTTCTACAACATGAAGACAAGCGACGGCAAGGATATGAGCCGAATCGTACAGGCAGCCTCAAGCAGGGTCGACATAACCTATTCAAACGAATGTTCCCTTAAGGACAAGGGGTTGGACTGTAAATTCTGCAACATCAATGCAACAAAAGACCGTTTTGGTCAGCTTGACAAGATTGAATGGAAAACACCAACACAAATCGCCGAGGCAATTACAGCGGCATACAAATACGACAATTTCCACGGATTCAATCTGACAGGCGGCTTCATACCTGAGCGGCGGGAAGTTGAATACTACATCGATGTCATTGAGGCCGTTCAGGATGTAAGCGGTTTAACGCCTGAGGAAATCCGTGGCATGGCCTGTGTCGGCGCCCCGCAAGACCTGTCAGTCATCGATAAATACAAGGAAGCCGGCTATACGAACATAGCCACCAACATGGAAGTCTGGGACGAGGATGTCTTCCGCTACATCTGTCCGGGTAAAATCCAGTTCGGCGGAGACCACAATCACTGGGTAAGGGCATTAAAGCACGAGGTCGAAGTCTTCGGAAAAGGAAATGTCCGCTCATTATTCGTAGGCGGTCTTGAGACAAAAGAGCGTGTCATCGAGGGCATTGAGGAGCTCTCATCATACGGAGTAATTGCCCAGCCATGTATCTGGAAGCCATGCATAGGCTCAGCTCTGGAAGGTCACCGCTCACCAGAAACTCAGTGGCATCAGGATCTTCTCGACAAGACTTTCTCAATCCTGAAAAAGAACGGCTTCACCTATGAGCAGTATTACTACGGGCTGGGATGTACGAATGTAATCGGAAATTACTTCAAGCTGGACGGTCAGTGGATGCCATGGGAAGAAAAGGTTGAGTTCGTATAAATCGAAAAAGGAGTGACCTGATGCCAAAAACAGCATACACAGCCGCAATTCTTGCCGCCATTGATGTTGAGATTGCATACCTCTCAACTTTTCTTGATGGCAGACCCGGATGGAAACAGATTTTCGAAAACGAGTACTTCAACGAAGAAAAGAATCTGAAGCTTGTTTCCTGGATTCTGGGGCCAGGCAAAGTGAACGCAGCCTACGGCACGGCCGACATCATCAATAAATATCATCCTGACATCATCGTGAATGTGGGCGTGGCCGGGGGGTTCGTTAAAAACGCAAGGCGGGGGGATGTAGCCATCGGCACTGAATATGCCCAGGTGGATTTCAATCCCTTCCTGGAAAAAAACAGGCCGTCACTGGCTCCAAGCCCGGCCTGGTTTATTGAGCAGGCGGAAAAGGAAGCCGAAAAACTTGAAGTGAGCGCAAGCAAAGGACTCATTGCAACAGGGGATTTTTTCCTAAGGGATTCAAGACAAAAGGCTGTCATTGCCCGGAAATTCAATCCTGTCGCCTTTGACATGGAATCCGGAGCCATTTCCCAGGTTGCCTCGGCAAAATCCCTGGATTTCATTTCCATACGCACTTTCTCTGATTTTGCAGATGAAGACGCCCCGGCTCTGATTCTTGAGCGGCAGAAAGAAGCGAAAATTAACGGCGTAAGGAAAGTGACCATTGAGCATAGTCCTGTCATCATCGCCGTAAAGGCTCTGGAAAATCGGCCTGACGCTCCCCTAGACAAAGCTGAATAAATTCCTCGGAATCTATTCAGCACTACCAAATTAAACCTCTTCTGGTGGGTCAGCGCACCTCCTTAGGCTGGCTCACCTTTTTTTTTCTAAATTTTCAAAATTCCTCCAAAATCCTCTTGACTGTTACCTAGTTAAACACTAGGATATTGCAATCATTAACCTACTGTATTGATAGGTTGAGTTAAAAATATTGGAGGCTTATATGAAAAAGTCAGTTTTAAAATTTGCTTTTACAAGCATCGCCGCCCTTGCCGCACTTGGATTTTTGTCATGCAACAAAAAATCTGGAGAAAGCTCATCAGCAAGCGCAAAATCAGCAGCACCAGAAAAGGTGACCATCACGAATGTTTCTTACGATCCGACCCGCGAATTGTATGCAAACTACAACAAAATCTTCGCTCCTCACTGGAAAAAGCTCTCTGGTCAGGATGTTGAAATCACTCAGAGCCACGGTGGTTCAGGAAAACAGGCTCTTGAAGTTGCAAACGGCCTTGAGGCTGATGTCGTAACCCTCGCCCTTGAATATGATGTAAACGCAGTCAAAAATGCGGGTCTAATCAAAGACGGCTGGCTTTCAGAATTTCCGCTCGATTCTTCTCCATATACATCAACAATCGTCTTCCTCGTCCGAAAAGGAAACCCAAAGAAAATCCTTGACTGGGACGACCTGATTAAACCGGGTGTCGGCGTAATCACTCCAAACCCGAAAACTTCAGGCGGAGCCTGCTGGAACTACCTGGCTGCCTGGGCATTCGCTCAGAAAAAATTCAACAATGACGAGGCTAAAGTCCGTGATTTCGTTAAGAAAATCTACGCAAATGTCCTTGTATTGGATTCTGGCGCTCGTGGAGCCACAAACTCATTCGTTCAGAACAAGCAGGGTGATGTTCTTCTCGCATGGGAAAACGAAGCCTTCCTTTCAATCGCTGACTATCCAAATGACTACGAAATCGTCACGCCATCTTTGAGTATCTTGGCTCAGCCTTCTGTTGCCGTCGTTGATGAAGTCGTTGACCGCCGCAAAACACGGGAAGTCGCAACAGAATACCTCAACTATCTTTATTCAGAAGAAGCCCAGCGTCTTGCCGGACAGAACTTCTACCGTCCTTCAAACCCGAAAATTCTTGCAGAATTCAGCAATGTGTTCGATTTGAAGATTAACCTTGTCACAATCAACGACTTCGGTGGTTGGGATGCAGCTCACGCTAAACACTTCAGCAATGGCGGTCTCTTCGACCAGATTTACAGCAAGAAATAATCACTAAGCAGAAAAGGGAGCTTTGTATGGGTAAAAAATCAAAGAGAGTAATTCCAGGTTTCGGAATTTCAATGGGTATAACCATAAGCATTTTAAGCCTTGTAGTGCTGATTCCGCTGGCATCGCTGGTCGTTTACTCTGCAAAGCTCGGTCCTTCTGAATTCTTTACGGTTATTACACGCGACAGGGTAGTTTCCAGTTTCTGGGTAAGCTTTATAACGGCCTTTGTCGCCTCTGTAATCAACGCCGTCATGGGCACAATCATCGCCTGGGTACTTGTACGCTACACTTTTCCGGGCAAACGAATCATGGACGGCATAATCGAACTGCCATTTGCCCTTCCCACAGCCGTTGCGGGCATTTCGCTCACTTCCCTCATGGCTGATACAGGCTGGGTCGGCTCAATTTTTGCCAGATTCGGAATCAAAATCGCATACACAAAAACAGGAATTACAGTCGCCCTCATCTTTATAGGGATTCCATTCGTAGTTCGGGCTGTTCAGCCTGTCCTTGAAAAACTTGACGCAAGTTATGAGGAAGCGGCAAATGTCCTTGGGGCAAACCGCCGCCTTATCTTCCGCAGGGTCATCTTGCCGGAGCTTTTGCCGGCCCTGCTTACTGGAGCCGGTCTTGCCTTTGGCCGCTGCCTCGGAGAGTACGGAAGCGTAGTCTTCATTGCGGGAAACCAGCCTTTCAAGACTGAAATCACTCCCCTCATCATCATGTCGGAATTGCAGGAATATGATTATCCTGCCGCAACGAGCATTGCCCTCGTCATGCTGGTATTTTCTTTCCTCATTCTCTTCCTTGTTAACCTGATGCAGGCAAGAAATACGAAAATTCTGGGAGGCAAATCATGAATATTGAAGAAAACGCTATCGAAAGCAAGAAAAAGTCAATTCTTAAAGAAAAAGACAGAATCAGGAGAGATTCTGGAGCAGTAAAATGGATTTTAATCGGAGTAAGTGCCATCTTTCTCTTCGTGCTTCTTATTCTTCCCCTGCTAACCGTAGTAATAAATTCACTGGCCAAGGGAATCAGCTTTTACTCAAAGTCAATTTCTGACCCTTACGCCATCAAAGCCATGAGCCTCACTTTGCAGGCAACCCTCTGGTCGGTTTTGATAAATACAGTTTTCGGACTTTTCGCCGCCTGGACTGTGACAAAATTTCACTTTCACGGGAAAAAAGTCCTGACCACGCTGATTGATGTCCCTGTCACGGTCTCACCAATCATCGCAGGCCTTATTTTCATCCTGATTTTCGGCCGCCAGAGCGCGATTTTTCCTTTCCTGAAGTCCCACGGAATTCAGATCGTTTTTGCAGTTCCGGGAATCATTCTGGCCACAGTTTTCGTCACCTTTCCTTTTGTTTCCCGCGAGCTGATTCCTGTCCTTGAAAGTCAGGGAACTGACGAGGAAGAAGCGGCCGCCCTCATGGGAGCAAAGTGGCACACGATTTTTAGTCGAGTCACCTTTCCCCACATTAAATGGGCATTTCTCTACGGACTTGTCCTTTGCACGGCAAGGGCAATGGGCGAATTCGGAGCGGTTTCAGTTCTTTCCGGTCACCTGAGGGGAAAAACGAACACCCTGCCGCTTCACATCGAGATTCTTTTCAATGAGTTTCAGTATGTGCCGGCCTTTGCAGTTTCTTCAATTTTAGTTTTCCTTGCAATCATAATTCTGATTTTGAGGAGTCTTCTTGAAAAACTTGGAAAAAAAGATTCTGAAGTCAACAGATAAAAAGCTGAGAAAAGGGAGTAAAAATTATGTATGTTGAGTTGAAAAATATAAACAAGTCATTCGGAAATTTCAAGGCATCGGACAATGTAAGTTTTGGCGTTGAAAAGGGAAAGCTTGTGGCTCTTTTGGGCCCCTCAGGCTCTGGTAAAACCACCATTCTCCGCATGATTGCAGGCCTTGAGACTCCTGACAGCGGGGAAGTGATTATTGACGGAAAGGTAATGAACGATATTCCGGCCGCAAAAAGAGGAATAGGTTTCGTTTTCCAGAATTATGCCCTTTTCCGTTACATGACGGTAGAAGAAAACATTGCTTTCGGCCTCAAAGTCCAGAAATTAGACAAAAATTTCATTAAAGAGCGTGTTGCAGAAATGATTGAGCTGGTTGGCCTGCAGGGAATGGGTAAACGCTACCCCAGCCAGCTTTCTGGCGGACAAAGACAAAGGGTTGCATTTGCCCGAGCAATCGCTCCAAATCCCCACCTTCTTTTGCTGGACGAGCCTTTTGCCGCCATAGATGCGAAAGTAAGGCAGGAATTGAGAACATGGCTTCGCTCGATGATAAGCAGGCTTGGAATCACCAGTATTTTCGTCACTCACGATCAGGATGAGGCCGTTGAGGTCAGCGACCAAATCATAGTTACCAATCACGGCCACGTCGAGCAGGTAGGCACTCCCCTTGAAATTTACAGGAAGCCACAGACAGCCTTTACAGCAAAATTCTTCGGGCAGGCTGGCTTCTTAAAAGATTACGGTGCCTTCAAGGATTTTGAGCAGATTGAAGAAGCAGACCTGGCTTTCACCCGCCCGGAATTCGTAAAAATCAGCAAAAAATCAGAGACTGAAAAATACGCCATTTCGGCGACTGAAGGAATCGTAAGCGATGTCTGCTTCCGTGGAACCCACATAGAGCTTCGAATCAGGGTAAATGATTCGGAGGTTATTGCAAACCGGGGACTTGATGAAGAATCAGTTGAAATCGGTGAAAAAGTCAATGTCTTCCTTTACAGGATTTTCGTCACAAAGGGCAATCAGGTCTATCAGCTGACTAACAAGGCTCTGGAAACGCCTTCAGTCTTCATCTAATAAGTGCAGGATTTTTTTATGAAAACCGAAAGAATTTCAACGGATGTGCTTATAATAGGCGGCGGAACGGCCGGCTGCTATGCCGCAATAAAACTCGGCTCGGAAAAAGACATTTCTGTCGTCATTGCTGAGAAGGCAAATATTTCACGAAGCGGCTGCCTTGCCTCTGGCGTGAATGCCCTCAATGCCTACATTACAAGCGGTCACAAGCCAGAAGATTATGTGGAATATGCCTCAAATGATGCCGAAGGAATCGTCCGAAATGACCTTTTGCTTTCAATTTGCCGCCGTCTCAATGCAGTTACAAAAGACCTTGAAGACAGGGGGCTTGTGATTCTCAAAGACGAAAAGGGAAATTATGTCAGCAGGGGTTGGCGGAACATAAAAATCAACGGAGAGAACATAAAGCCTCTTCTTGCAAAAGGAGCAAGGGAACAGAAGAATGTGACCATCCTGAATCACCTGAACATAACTGACCTTGCCACAGTCAAAAAAAACGGAAAAAGTCAGGTCACTGGAGCCTATGGTTTTAGCGTAAATGAAGAAATCTTCTATTACATTGAGGCAAAAGCCGTACTGATTGCCACGGGCGGGGCAGCTGGTCTTTACCGCCCCAACAATCCGGGCTTTTCACGCCATAAAACATGGTATCCTCCATTTAACACCGGAGCCGGCTACGCCATGGGAATTCTTTCCGGGGCAGAAATGACCACATTTGAAATGCGTTTCATCGCCCTCCGCTGCAAGGACACAATTGCCCCAACAGGAACGATTGCCCAGGGTGTGGGGGCAAAGCAGGTCAATTCAAAGGGCGAAATCTACGAGACAAAATACGGATTAAAGACAAGCGAGAGATGCTGGGGAACGGTCGAGGAAAATCTGGCTGGCAGAGGTCCCTGCTTTCTTGCCACAAAAGGAATTTCAGACCAGGCCCAGGAAGACTTGTACAAGGCCTATCTGAACATGGCCCCAAGCCAGACCCTAAAGTGGCTTGAAAACGGAATAGGTCCCGCCTCAGAAAATGTTGAGATTGAAGGAACAGAGCCGTACATTGTCGGCGGACACACGGCAAGCGGTTTCTGGCTCGACACAAGGCGGGAAAGCACAGTGAAAGGTCTTTTTGCCGCAGGTGATGTTGCAGGAGGAGCACCGCAGAAATATGTTACGGGAGCGCTGGCCGAGGGAGAGATTGCCGCAGAAAGCATTGCCGATTTTATAAAGGAAGGAAGGGCTGAAAAGACAATTCCGGCAAATCTCAATGAAGAGGCTGAAAAAAAATTCGCTGAGTACAAGGCGCACCTTTCAAAAAGCGAAAAAGAGTCTGCCTTTTCAACAGAAGAAATTGAAGAAGCTATGCAAAAAATCATGGACGAGTATGCGGGAGGAATTTCCGCAAATTACCGCTACAACGAAAGCCGTCTTCTTTTGGCTGAAAAGAAAATCGCAGAGCTTGAAAGCCTTCTTTCAAGTCTCAGGGCAAAAGACATGGACGATCTTCTTAGAATCTACGAAGTGAGGGAAAGGCTCATAGTCGCAAAATCTCTCATTGCCCACCTTAAGGCAAGAAAGGAAACTCGCTGGCACTCTTTCGGAGAAAATTCGGACTATCCGAATAAAAGTGACGATGGCCTTTGCTATGTGAACTCTGTGCTCGAAGAGGGAAAAATCAAAATTATCAGGCGGCCACTTGTAAAGGGGGAAAAATATGAGCATCAGAATTAAGCAGGATAAGTGCATAGGCTGCAAAAGCTGCGTTGAAGTCTGCCCCGGAAACCTAATCAAGCTGGCCTCAGATAAAAGGGCTTTTATAAAGCACGAAAGGGACTGCTGGGGCTGTACCAGCTGCGTAAAGGCCTGCCCTGCTCAGGCAATCAGCTTCTTTTTGGGAGCTGACATCGGCGGAAGGGGGGCAGAGCTTACCGTTTCAACAAAAGGCTCCGTCAGGACATGGACTGTAAGAAAGAGCGACGGCTCTCTGCAGGAAATTGTCGTAGACGGAAGCCAGTCGAATAAATACTGATTCAATTTTTGGAGGCTCATAATGAGTGAATTATCCCATTTGGACGAACTGGAGGCAGAGGCAATTTACATCATCCGCGAAGTAGCGGCAGAATGTGAAAAACCAGTCATGCTTTACTCAATCGGAAAAGACAGTTCTGTCATGCTGCATCTTGCCCTCAAGGCATTTTATCCTGAAAAACCGCCTTTTCCCTTCCTTCACATTGACACAACCTGGAAATTTCACGAAATGATTTCTTTCCGTGACCATGTGGCAAAAAAATACGGACTGGACATGCTGGTCTACACAAATCAGGAGGGAGTCAAGGCCGGAATCAATCCCTTTGACCATGGCTCAGCTTACACCGATATTATGAAAACCCAGGCATTAAAGCAGGCACTGACCCAGTACGGCTTTACCGCAGCTTTTGGAGGCGGACGGCGAGATGAAGAAAAATCCCGTGCCAAGGAAAGGGTTTTCAGCTTCAGGAATTCCGCCCAAGCATGGGATCCCAAAAACCAGAGGCCTGAAATGTGGAAGCTCTACAACACCCAGATTCACAAGGGCGAGAGTATCCGCGTCTTTCCCCTCTCAAACTGGACTGAAAAGGACATCTGGCAGTACATCAAGAGAGAGAACATTGAAATTGTCTCCCTTTACTTTGCAGAGGAGAGGCCTGTAATCGAACGGGACGGCTCAATCATTCTAGTGGATGATGACCGCCTCAAATTGCGGGAAGGCGAAAAAATCCTTCACAAGTCAGTTCGTTTCCGAACTTTGGGCTGCTACCCCCTTACAGGCGGCGTTTACAGCACTGCAAACACTCTGGACGGAATCATCGATGAAACGCTTTCAGCAGTCACCAGCGAGCGCACAAGCCGCGTGATTGACAAGGACGGCGGAGCGGCAAGCATGGAAAAAAGAAAGAGGGAGGGCTACTTCTAATGAGCACATCAAAAACAGCGTCAAAGACAAAAGGACTTTTAAAATTCATTACCTGCGGAAGCGTTGATGACGGAAAATCAACCCTCATCGGCCACATTCTCTACGATGCAAAATTGCTTTACGCAGATCAGGAACAGTCTCTGCAGCTGGAATCTAAAGTCGGAAGCCGAGGCGGAAAAATTGACTATTCCCTCCTTCTTGACGGCCTAATGGCAGAACGGGAACAGGGAATTACAATCGATGTGGCTTACAGGTATTTTTCTACCGAAAAGAGAAGTTTCATCGTTGCAGACACGCCGGGACACGAAGAATACACAAGAAACATGGCCGTCGGAGCCTCTTTCGCTGACCTTGCAATAATTCTCGTAGATGCAGTTCACGGAGTCCTGATTCAGACTCGCCGCCACGCAAGAATCTGCTCCCTTATGGGAATCAAACACTTCATTTTTGCCGTAAACAAAATGGATCTGGCTGGTTATGGCGAGAATCGTTTCAATGAAGTCAAAGCTCAAATCAATCAAATCATCAGCGAGCTTTCATTGCAGGATGTGGTCATTATTCCGGTCAGCGCAACCGAAGGCGACAATATCACAAAAGAAAGCTCCAACATGACCTGGTACAAGGGAAAGACAATTCTTTCCCAGCTTGAAAGCGTTGAGACAAATGAAATCTCTGATGAAGAAGGCTTTTACATGCCTGTTCAGCGGGTTTGCCGTCCAAATCACGAATTCCGCGGCTTTATGGGGCAGATTGAGCGGGGATCAGTAAAAGTCGGAGATGAAATCACAACCTTACCGAGCGGCGAAAAGGCCAAGGTCAAAAAGATTCTGGCCGGCTTTGACGAAAAGAATGAGGCTTCCAGGGGAAAAGCCGTCAACATAGTCTTGGACCGGGAAGTTGATGTAAGCCGGGGTTGTGTCTTCACCAAAGACCTGAGCCTGCCCCTTGCCTCAAATTTTACCGCCACAATTCTCTGGATGGATGACAGCGAGCTTGAAAGAGGCAAAAATTTCTTCGTAAAAATCGGAAGCAAGCAGATTCCGGGCTTAGTGACCAGCATAGAACACTCTATTGATGTAAACACAGGAGCCGAAAAAAAATGCTCTTCCCTCAAAAAGAATGAAATCGCAGTGTGCGGCATAAGCGTAACAGAGCCGATTGTCCTCGACCTCTTCAAGAATAACCACACTCTTGGCGAATTCATACTGATTGACCGAATCAGCAACATGACAAGTGCCTGCGGAGTCGTGACCGGTATTACTAACTCCGGCGAAAATCAGTCTTTTACTGTAGACAGAGACCGACGCGCCGCCTTAAAGCTTCAATCGCCACTGATTGCCCAGTTCATTCTGGGGCAGAACGGCGTAACTGAAGAATTTGTCGCATCAGTTGAAAAGAAACTGGCAGATTCAGGCCGCCACACCTACCGTTACATGCCAAAAGCCGATGAAGACTATATTTCAGTCGCCCGCCATCTCTATGAGGCAGGCCTTGTAGTTCTTCTGGAGCTTGACGCAAGGCAGAAAAAAGAAAAATCTGAGTCTGAAAAAATTGCCTGGTATGAAAATTGGCAGGAAAATCTTTCTGAGACAAATGCCGGCGATGTAGCCCAAACAATCCGAAAGAAAACGGCCTTTGTTTCAGCTGCGGAAGATTATTCAATCTAGGGTAATCAAATACAAACAAAAAAAACAGGCTCCCAGTCGTAACAACGACTTATCGGGACGCTCATCTCGCCTGCTACATGCGTTTTGTGCTTGTAATTATTACGATTGCCGCTTACGCGGCAGCACAAAAGCGAACCTTCCCGTAAGTCGTTTTACTCCTTCGCGCCTGTTTTTTTTACATTAGTCTACAAATTAAAAACTCGACATTTGCCCATCTAGACTTTTTTTACTTTCCGACCTTATATTCTACATAGAATGGAATCGACCATTCCCACTTCCAGTCGTCTTTTGTAACCTGCTTGTTGATAAAATCAGCTCCCAGTGAAATCGTCCACTGACCGGCCGTAATCCAGGCCCGGGGATAAAATTCAAAACTCTGGCGGCTTGCGTCTGAATCAGAGTCATCAAGGGCGGCGTAGTAGTAAAAGCGGGGCTTAAAGGCCACATGGTCAACAATCGGAATCAAAAGCTGGCTTCCTGCATAAAGGGGAACGATGTGCTTTTCGAGAGAATGTCCGGCCTCTCCTTCAAGGATAAGCTGGACTGGCCCGAAATTCGAGCGGAAGTTGAGTGAAGCAAAATTTGAGCGGGGAACTGAAGAATAATTCGTCACGTTCTTAAAGACAGAGCTTGCCACATAGGCTTCCGAATTGTAAGAAAATGAAAGGGTGGCATTAAATTTTGAGACAAAACCCGTAAATTTCGGGGCATAGTTGGCACTCAAAGTCCAGTAAGTTTCCCTGCTGTCAGTCCTTGTAACAATTTTGGTCTTTGAGTCTTCTTTTTCACTTGCCGCATAATCACTTCCCAAAGAAAAACCAAGTGAAAGAGGAAGGTTTTCGTTAAGGCTGGCGAAATTGTATTCAAGTGCGGCAAATCCTCCAATGGCATTTTTAAATTCCACATAGCTTTCCGTAAGCGGCAGGGCTGCTCCAAAAGTAAAGCCATTAACCTGTGATTTTGCACCAAGGCCTGTTTTTCCCCAGCGGCTTGAACCTGTGTAAATTTCTGCCAGCTGGAAATAATTGCCTGTCAAATAGTAGGAATAAAGCTTTCCGATTGAAACTTCAAGCTTTTTGTCGCCAAAGGGGCGGTAGCGAAGATAGGCTCGCTTGATTTCTACTTCCTGAGCAAAATCCTTGTCCTTATCCACATCCTTTGAGTCATCATAATTTTTTACACGATAGTAAATTTTTCCACCAGCCGTGAGCCTTGAGCTTGAAAGGGTAAAGTCGCCCATAAGGTAGGCTCCGCCCCACTCTGTAGTTGATTCAGAAAAAGAAGAATCCCATGTCTTCTGAGCGGCATTTCCGCCGACAAGGATTTTTCCGCTTGCAGTAAAATCGGCTGCTGACAGGCTGAATGCAGCAAGCAAACCGAGTCCGGTAAGAATAAGTTTTTTCATAAAAAACTCCTGAAAAATAAATAAAAATGAATAAACTCAGACCTTTATGGTGATTTAGACTACGCTTGCTGCCCTGTCATCACACCGATTTAAAATTACACATTTAACTTGTCAGGGAAAGCTATCTTACTAAATTGTATTGATAAATAGAATCACTGTCGCTGATTTTTTTAAGACTCACCCCCATGACAGAGCGAACAGACTCTCCGTCAGAAAGCACTTCTTCTCCGCTTCCCTGAGCGACAATCTTTCCTTCCTGCATGAGGCAAACTTTGTCACAAATGCTAAAGCTCTGCGGAAGGTCATGGCTGGTGAGGACTATTCCCTTTCCGCTCTGAGCCAGCCTTGAAAGGACATCAAGGACCTCAATCTGATGCTTAATGTCCATGTAGGTGGCAGGCTCGTCCAGAAGAATCATCTTGGTGTCCTGGGCAATGACCATGGCAAGATAGGCCCTCTGTCTCTCGCCGCCAGAAATTTCGCCTAAGTTTTTATCTTTTTTTTCCCACATGTCGGTGAGGCGGAGGGCGTTTTCAACAAGAAGGCGGTCATTTTCACCAAGAATTTTCGAATATCCAAGATAAGGAAAGCGGCCATGGCAGACAAGAGTGTAAACATCAAGATTCGCATTTTGATTTATCTGGGGAAGATAGCCTACAAGACGCGCCCGTTCCTTGTGCGAAAGTGAAGAAAGATTTTTTCCGTCAATGAGAACCCGACCCGAATTTCCCCTTTCCCCTCTTTTCATTCCAAGCAGACTTTTTAAGAGGGTGGATTTTCCGCTACCGTTCAGGCCGACAATAGCCGTAATTTTTCCGTCTTCAAGGCTGAGTTTTTCAACATTCAGTATATTCTTTCCGCTATAGGCGGCCCGTAAATTCTCAATTTCAATCATACCGAAAGCCTCTTCTTTTTTGAAATCAGCATCCAGATAAAAAACGGAGAGCCAAGACAGGAAAGAAAAAGACCAACCGGAAGCTCATAAGGAAAGAAAAGAATCCTGGCCAGAAGGTCACATAAAAGAAGAAAGTCCGCTCCCAAAAGTGAAGATAGAATTATGTTTCTCTTAGTATCATTTTTGCTGAAAAGGCGGATGAGATTGGGAATCAAAAGCCCCACAAAACCAAGAAGACCGCAGACACTCACGCTTGCTCCTGCCAGAAGTCCTGAAATTATGATTCCCAAAAGGCGGCATTTTTTTACATTAAGCCCCAGGCCAAAAGCCGTTTCGTCACCAAGCTGAAAGAGGTCAATTCCAGAAGAAAGAAGCAGGCTTCCTGCCAGCGAAAGAAGAATCACGGGAAAGGCAATGTAAAGGGAAGAAAGATTAAGATTCTGAAAACCACCCAGAGAAAAGGCAACCTTGTCGGCAACGATTTCAGGCTTAAGGGTGATAATCACATCAATTCCAGCCGTCATCATTGAAGAAACCGCAACCCCGGAAAGAACGAGAGTCGTCTTTGAAACTCCAGCCTGCCGGCTTATAAAGTAAACCGTCAGGACTGCAAGAATTGCCCCCAAAAAAGCGGCCAGAGAACGGACAAGGGCAACATAAGGAAAAAAAAGTGAAAAAAGAAGGACAAAAAGACCGGCTCCCCCATTCACGCCGATAATTCCAGGACCTGCGAGGGAATTGTTGAGGGAAAGCTGAAGAATAAGTCCCGAAACTGAAAGGGCCGAACCGCAAAGGATGGCGGCAAAAGCCCTTGGCAAGCGGACTTTCAGAAGAATTATTCTTGCACTTGCTGCCGTATTCTCGCCTGAAATCTGGGCAAAAAAAGTTCTGGCAGAATCCGCAAATGGAAGCCCCTTTGTTCCGGCGAAAAGCTCAAGGAAAAATAAGATGCAAAAGGCAAAGCTTCCAAAAAGCACGAGAATCTTAAAATCAATCTTTCGGGCAGGGCTTGCAGCCAAGTCTGGAATGTGTGCCATATTTTTATTTATTCAGATAATCTGCAATGTAAGAATAAGCCTCAGCCCATCGCTCGTTGGGCTTGTAGTTGAAAAGTTCCCGGGGAATCATTTTTACCCTTCCATTTTTGACAGCAGAAAGGCTGCTCCAGGCCGGGTTTGACTCAAAGGAGCGGTAAAAGGCCTCTTCGGCTCGTTTTTCGCTTCCCTGAGCAACGACAAAAATATAATCCGGGTCGCTGGCAATAATTGCCTCAACGCTCAAATCATCAAGGGGATTTTTATCAGAAATAATTGATTTAAGGCCCAGATTCTCAAAGATTTCATTTCCGAAATGCTCTTTTAAAGCCTTGTTTTTTGTCGGACTTGCCCTTAAGAAAAGGAAAGTGGCAGCTTTTTCAGCTGATTCGGTTTTCTTTTTTTGAGCCTGAATGATTTTCTCGATTTCTTTTTTTACTGAAAGAACATTTTTTTCAAAGAGATCTTTTCGCCCAGTCAGGCTGGTAAAGTCAGCCATTGTTTTTTCGTAGTCTGCAAAGAATTTTACATCAGCGACATAGGTTTTTATTCCAAGTGAAGAGAGGTTTTCCTTCATTTTTTTGTGCAGGGGAATATCCTGAGTCAAAAGAACAAGTTCAGGCTCCAAAGAAAGAATCGCCTCAAGGCTTGAAGTCGTAAGGCTTCCGACAGAAACAGCATCCCCGATTCCTGAAAGCTCCAGGGCATCGCTGGTCGTCCCCCTTACCTTTCCTCCGCTCAAAAGCCACATTTCCGCTATTGATTTTGAAAGGGCGACGACATTTTTTGGCTCAGAAAGGCTCGCAGAAACAGTCTTGTCAGACTTTCCGCTGGCAAAACCATTTCCTCCAAAAGAAAAAAGCCCAGTGGCGAAAAAAAAGATGATTTTAAGTGCAATTCGATTGATTTTCATTTGTATTCCTCCAAAAAGTCCTCTTTGTTAGATAAGCCTGTTTTTCATTGCAGGTTAGCTTACTGGTATTAACCTAGTATGTCAATAGGGAAAGAAAGCCAGGGCAAACGCATTATACCTCTTTCTGCATAAAAAAAATGGCTTCCGGTCGTAAAA
>DGTW01000053.1 GCA_002393835.1 Treponema sp. UBA4326 | reverse complement strand
TCGACCCACTGAGAATAAATTCTGTCCTCAAAATCTTTAGGATTGTAAGCTTTTTCCAATTCAATAGCGTGCATAAAACAACGACCCCATAATAAAATTATTACGAAATTATAGTGAATTGGAGCGTTTTCTTCAATAAAAATATATAACCACAGATTACACAGAATCTGCGTAATCAAGCAATTTTCGGAAAGCTGAATCTTCCTTTTTTAATTCCCTTGAACCACGGGTGATTTTGCAGAGAGATATGTGGAATTTTTTGGCAATTTCACGCTGGGTAGTTCCTTTGTCGATTTCACGCACAAGAAGCCACCTTTTGGCGAAGTCATTCATTTCGGCCGGAGTGAAAAGGCAACCGAAAAAATCATAGATAAAATCAGAGCTTCCGTTTTTTGCCAGCAGATTGCACATTTCCCTGAGGGCACTTTCCAAATCTTTTGGAGAGAGCTCACTTTCTGTATTCGTCTTGTTCATCTTTTACCTCGCAGAAGCTTTTTTACCTTTTGAAATATTTTTCCTCAAAGTCATCGATTGGTACAGGCCGTGAGAAATAGAAGCCCTGGAACAAATCACAGCCGGCATCAGACAGGAAGGAAATCTGGCTGTCATTCTCAACGCCTTCGGTAATAACATGCATTCCCAGTTCTTTGGCCAGCATGATGATTTTTTCAAGGATAATCCTGTTTTTTCCGTCATTTTTGGACTTCTGCAGGAAAGCCATATCGATTTTAAGGACATCCACTGAAATATCTTTGAGCATATTGAGGCTTGAATAGCCGCTTCCGAAATCGTCCATTTCAACGATGAATCCGGCACTGCGAAGCCTGTCCAGAAGCCTCTCCTGATTTTCCAAATCGAAAATTACTGCCGTTTCAGTAATCTCCAGGTTGAGATTTCTGGGGGAAACATCGTATTTTTTTACCAACTGGGTGAAAGTCTCGTACAAGTCCATGGTGAAAAAGTCATTGGCCGAAATATTCACCGAAATTGTCAGGTCTTCCCTTCCGATTCTCTTCCAGCCGGCCAGCTTTGCACAGGCACATTCCCAGACATAGCGGTCTACATCAGAAATTATATTGATTTTCTCGATAATCTCAATGAAATCCGATGGAGGAATAACACCACGGGTAGGATGATGCCAGCGAACAAGGGCTTCCGCTCCGACAAGCTCCCCGTCTTTTTTGACCTGAGGCTGCAAGTACATGACAAGCTGGCCGTTTTTCAGTGCCTGGGGAAGTTCATTCATAAGCATCTGCATTTTAAGGACTTCCTGGCGGAGTGTATCATCGTAGTAGGCGATACGGATTTTGTAATCGCTCTTGATTGAATGAAGGGCGAGGAAAGCCCGGTCACACATGATTGAAACCGGCAGAGACAAATCGTCCACCTCGTAGACTCCCATGTGGCCGATAAGATTGTATGAGAAATTATGCAGATATGACATTTTGTTCTGGAAGGCTTCGATGTAGGCCTTCTCGTCAAAATGCCTTTTTGGAACGAACATGACGAAATGGTCGTTGAAAAGGCGGCCGTAAATGTCATCGGGAGCGGCATGGCTTCTGATTGAGTCCGCCAGACGAAGGAGGATTGTGTCTCCGAATGGCTTTCCGTGCAAATCATTAATCAGCTTGAAGTTGACTAAATCAGTGACTATGATGCAGTAAGTCGTGAAGCGGTCGAATTTTATACGGTGCTCAACTTTCTCAAAGAAGTAATCCTGATTATAAAGGCCGGTAAGCTTGTCCCGGGTGCGGAGCATTTTTTCTTCATAAACCTGATTTTTTGACTCCGTGACATCCTCAATCAGATAGTAGTGACCGATAGTAACATCACATTCCTTGATGAAATAGTCTGAAAGCTGAAGAATGAGTCTCTTGTCCTTTGACTGAAAATCAATTTCCTTGGAAAAAGACGATTCTTTTTCTGCCCCGGAAAGCTCTTTTTGCCTGATAAACTCCTGCATGACATCATGGTTGAGGATCGATTTTGTATCACACTCAAAGACATCATGGACGAAAGAATTCACATAGAGGCACTTGTTATTGTTGTCAAGGAGAATTATTCCGTTTTTAAGGTTGCCTGCGATAAGCCCCAGTGTTTTCTGAATGACCCTGTTGGGGAGGACATTGACAAGAACCTGATATGAAGCGATAAAGCAGGCTGCGTAGACCAAAATTGAAAAGTTGAAGGGAAAGTCCGTGAGCACATAAATGATATTCGATATGAGAATAAGGAAAATAAAGGTAAGCAGGGAATAATATTTGATTCGGAATGTAGGCGGCTCCTTTAAGATTCTGCCAAGAAGAATGACAAAACTGTAGATAAAGAGAGCGTGACCGAAAATTACATGAAGAAGAAGGAATACCGTTCCCCGATAATGAAGGTAAAAGTCGCCGAACCAGCGGGTAAAATACACATCATACATGAAAGGATAGAAAATATTGGCAAAAACCGCGAGATTATCGATAATCGCAATGGGAATGATACAGAATTTGACAATATTGTAAGCTGACTTGCTGCCGACATAATATCCGCAGACATCAAAGACAAATACAGAAATCCATGTCGCACTTGAAAAATAAAAAGCATAAGCGACAGTTGCTACGGTTTCATTCTGTGTAAGAACAACAATGACATGAGAAACAAGAGATATACTGGCCACCAGGAGAACATAAAACATTCTCCTAAGCAGTGAATCTTTTCTTATGAAGAGTCTTTTGATTCCAAGCGGAAATGTCGCAAGGACAAGAAACATTAGAAGTACAAAAATAAATTTCATGATTTTTTTCAGTATACCAAATTTATTTGTGGAAAGAAATAACTTTTAAAATTTTTTAAGAAAAAAAATCCCCGCACGAAATCCAGTGCAGGGAGTCTGAATGCCTGCCGCAAAGAGGCGGCACAAAGCAAAGTCAAAAATGCCCGCAAGGATGCGGGTTTGATGCCAGGAGAGAATTTTCTGTTTGCCCGAAGGTAAACAGAAAAATGTGCCGCAAGAAGGCGACACAAAGCAAAGTCAAAAAATGCCCGCAAGGATGCGGGTTTGATGCCAGGAGAGAATTTTCTGAAAGAAATTTCTCACAGAGTACACAGAGGCCACTGAGATTTATATTAAATTTTCTCTGTGCTCTCCGAAGCTCTGTGAGGAATTTCACTTACTCCGTTGGTCTTTTCTTCAAGTTTTTGCTTTCAGCGATTGCCCTGCCCTCGCCTACTTTCTGCTCCATCATTGCGCGGACTTTGAGAGGAAGTCCGAAGAGAGTGATGAAGCCCTGAGCGTCCTTGTGGTTGTAAAGCTCGCCAGTTGTGAACGAAGCGATGTCCTCGTTGTAGAGGCTGTATTTTGAGCCGCTTCCTGCAGCGCGAATCTGACCTTTAACCAGCTTGACTTTTGTCCAGCCAGTGACAGTTTCCTGAGTTGAGTCAACGAAAGCCATGAGAGCGTCATAAAGCGGTGTGAAAACTTTTCCGTCGTAGATGAGCTCAGCGAGACGGAGAGAAACCTGCTGCTTGTAGTGGTAAGTGTCACGGTCAAGGCAGATGTGGTCCATCATGCGGTGAGCGAAGTAAAGGATTGCTCCGCCCGGTGTCTCGTAAACGCCGCGGCTTTTCATGCCTACGCAGCGGTTCTCACAGATGTCAACGAGACCAACGCCGTTTCTTCCGCCGATTTTGTTGAGTTCAAGCATAAGCTCAAGGCCGTTCATTTTTTTGCCGTTGAGAGAAACTGGAATTCCCTTTTCCCACTCGATTGTGACATACTCGCCGTCTTCCGGAGCTTTCTCTGGAACGACAGTGTTTTTGAGCATGTGAGGATAGTTAGGCTCGTTCTCAGTCTTCTCAAGCTCAAGGCCCTCGTGAGAGATGTGCCAGATGTTCTCGTCGCGTGAATAAGACTGGTCTTTTTTCA
>DGTW01000076.1 GCA_002393835.1 Treponema sp. UBA4326 | reverse complement strand
AAGAAGCAAAACAAACGCTACAATCTACCGCCGTGACAAAAGCTCAAAGTGGACCATCCTCATTACGGCACCTGCAAAAGACAAGGGCAAAGGCTACCTTCAGACTGACGACAGCATCTGGTTCTATGATCCGGCAGACAAGCGCTTCACCTTTACCAGCTCAAAGGACAAATTTCAGGGAACAAACGCCAACACATCTGATTTTGCTCCCCAGAAATATTCCACGAACTATGATATTGAGTCAATCAGCGAGGTCAAGCTCGGAGCCTATGACTGCGTGCTTTTTACGCTCAAAGCAAACACAAAAAATGTCGATTACCCCCAGATAAAGCTCTGGGTCTCAAAAGACGATGGCCTCACCCGAAAAAAGGAAGATTACTCTCTTTCCGGCCAGCGTCTTCGCACCACAGCCATTCCTTCATACCAGAAAGTAGAAGAAAAGGGAAAAAGCTACCAGATACCAGTCAATATGGTCATTCAGGACAACCTTAAGGGCAAAAAAATCAACGGAAAGATGAACTATGAAAAGACCATCATCTCAATTTCCAATGCCACTCTTGCAAAACAAGACGATGCAGTTTACACTAAGCCTTATCTCGAATTAATGAGTGGCAAATAAAATTGTGTAAACAAAAAGTTATTTTTTTCCTTTCAGCATTTGTTTTCTCATTTTCATCGCTTTTTGCTCAGTCTGCCAAAGGCGATGAAAGTGCAAAACTTATAGAAGTTGCTGATGATTCTGATGAAGATTTCGACTCACTTTTTGATGACGCCGAAGATTCAGAAACCCCGGTTGTTACTGAAGAGCCGAATACAGGCACTAACTACAACGTTCAGATTGGCTCCTTAAAATTTCCGATTGAAGTTTCCGGTCAGCTCAACACGGAGCTGGGAGGAGCCTACATCAGGGAAGACGGTGTAAACGACCTTTCATTTTATTTTGATTTCAAGAATTACATTTATTTCATAACCCGCCCCGATAAATATCTGGCTCTGAGGGGAACGATTAAGACGGCCATGCCCAAAGACAGCGGCGATACCCTGGCAACTTACGAAAACCATCTTCTCTATCTCTATGAGCTTTATTTCGATTATCTTTTCTGGGACAGAATCTACATAACGGCTGGCAAAAAAAAGTCTGTCTGGGGCAATATTCGGCTCTTCTCCGACTATTATGACACAAGCGAGAATATCAGCAACACTGACGATGACAAGGTTGACGACTCAATCGATGATGGCGTAGAAGATGCCCGCTATACGAACATACTCTACGATTCAAGGCAATACATATCAGGCATAATAAAATTCCCCTTTAGGAACCATACTTTTACGGCTTTGGCCATGTATAACGATGATTCAACCATAAGCTCGACAAAAACCGTTAACATGTCCCTTGCTTTCAGCGCAGAGTTCATTTTTTTGGGAACTTCCCTGAATTTATTTGGCAGGCGTTTTCAGCTCAGTGATTTAAGTGATGAAGAAAAAGAGAAATTTTATAAAGACAACGGATATGAATACACGAAGCCGCTCTCAATAGCCGGACTTGAGCTAAAGAGGACCTTGTTTGGTTTTGATGTCTACGGACAAAGCATCATCCGAATTCAAAATGGCTGGAAAATAGGAAGGTTTTTCAGCTCAGGATTTGATGACAAATCGGCATTCAACAGATTTGTCACCACTCTGGGAACCTACAGGCTCTGGTCAGACCAAACGCCTTACTTTGGATTCAATTTTGAGTTTCAGAATGTCTATCGCCCGAATCCATCTGACACACAAAAATACTTCGTCAACCGTTTTGCAATACAATTTGGCATGGCTAAGCTCGGCCCGGACAAGAACATAAAGCCTGCAATTCAGTGGAATCATAACATCACTGACAAAACAGGTTTTTTCAAGGCCGGGGTCATTTTCGGCAGGGTAATGCCTCACTGCGACTGGCGAGTAGGCATGAAGTACGAATACGGAAAAGTGACCACAGCAAGCTCTTCAAAGTACACAAAGCTTACGCTTGGCACTTACATTACAATCGATTTAGATTACTAGGCTCAGGCTTCCTGAATCTTTCCGTCCCGAATTTTGATTACATGGTTGCTAAGTGCGACAATTTTCGGGTCATGGGTTGAGAAAACAAATGTTGTCTTAAGTTCCTCGTTGAGTTTTTTCATAAGCTCAAGAATCTGGTCTCCGTTCTTTGAGTCCAGGTTTGCGGTCGGCTCATCGGCGAGGATAATAGGAGCCTTTGTGACAAGTGCACGGGCGATTGCAACACGCTGCCTCTGACCACCGGAAAGCTCGGACGGCTTGTGGTTTTTCCAGTCAGACAAGCCTACAGTCTCAAGCAAAAAAGAAACCCAGTCTTTTTTTTCGCTTGCAGAAAGGCTAGAAGCTACGGATTTTCCGAGGGTGAGGGGGAATTCAACATTTTCCCAGACATTCAAGACAGGTATTAGATTAAAAGTTTGAAAGATAAAGCCAAGATGGCTGCGTCGAAGTTCAGTGAGTTTTGAGTCAATCTTGAAAGGAACTTTTTTTGATTTTTCCAGGTTAATTCCCCTGTAGACATCGGTTCCCTCAAGGATAATCGAGCCTGAAGTTGGCAAATCGATGAGACCTATCATATTGAGGAGGGTTGATTTTCCCGAGCCTGAGGGACCAGAAAGCGCCGCAAATTCTCCCTGCTCGATTTTGAAGGAGGCATTATCAACGGCCCTTACCTGAACTTTTTCCATTTGATAGATTTTGCTTACATTCTTTAATTCGATTACTGCCATATTTTTATTCTACCTTATTTTTCCATGAGACTCAATCAGAATTGTTTTTCCAATTGAAAAACTAACGACAGAAGGATTTCCTAAAACTGATATTTAAGGCTCCACATGATGTGGAAGTTATTCACCCAGTTGTATTCCCTGCGATAGTCGAAAGTCGTGCCCTTATATTGTGCCCTGTAAGTGACACCCGGGTCATACTTGGGGTTTATGACCTTGTTGTAAACAAAAGAAAACCTGAGCGAAAGATTTGGCAGGACATACCACAATTCTTCAAAACCTATGTTGAAGTTGGCCTTAAAGGCCGTGAAATTCTCGCTTCCGAGTTTTGTTGTCTCAACATCATCAGCATCAACGCACTGACTGTATATGTAGTTGTTGTCAGGGTTGTTCCTCTGGATGAAGATTTTCTCATAGCCGTGTGGACTATAGAGTGTAAAGCTCAGAAGCTGGCTGTTACCGCCGTATCCGTAACCGCTTCCAATCCACTGGCCGCCGTTGGTATAGCCCTGTGTAATCTGGCCATGTGTACCAAAATTATATGAACTTCCTGACCACATCTGATAGTCCTGGGAGGCCTCTGAATTGTTCCACTCAAACTGCAAGAGGCCCCGGATTTTTTTTGATTTCCAGATATTGAGGGATTTTTTTAATCCCCATGTGTAAGTGACTGCGTGAAAGGGGTAACGCTGGTACTCGTAGAGCTTGAAGCCATCAGCCATAAAGTCATCAAAGCCAAGCTCTCCATAAACTTCAAAACCGACTTTCTCGAACACCCAGTCTGCCACCAGAGAAGCCTTCATGTCCTCGCCAGAGCTCTTTGAATTCGCCTTGATTGTGTTCAAATACCAGCCCGGCCAGGCGTAGCGCCAGAAAGACTCACCCCATTTGTTCAGGGTGATTTTCGTTACGCCAAGGGTCAGGCCTTTGAGGAAGGAAGGTGAGTATGAAAAAGTAAAACCTGAAATCTGATTATGGTCATTGGAATCATTATTGTCGAAATAATCAGATTCGGCTAACTTTCCAACCCAGAATCTTGTCTCTATATCGCCGATATACCAGCCGAGGAAAGGAATCCTTATCTGTGTCCGCCTCAGTCCTATGTCAAATTTTGGATAAGTCGGCGCATTGTTCGATGATAGGGTGGGTGAGTAAAAAGCCGGGCCAATCCAAACAGCCTGAGTTCCGAAACCAAGGGTGAATGTGTGCCAAGTCCAGCGAAGCTCCGTGTCTCCCCAGTCAAATTTCCAGAAAGAGTTTTCTCCGTATCGCTGCACCATGTCAACTCGGGTCCACCAGTAACCGTAGTCAGCGGCCTTTCCCTGATATAATGAAGACTGCATGGAAGAAGAAGTCAGGTAGTCGTAGGCTTTGTTCTGAGAAAAGGAAATCTGAGGCTTAACCGTCAGCTCAAAACCAAAGCCCTCGATGCGAGCCCCGCCTGTAAAAGCTGTATTGTAGCCAACTCCCTGCCAGAGTCCCCCGTCATTCACGCCGTATGGCAAATCCGTGTTGTAGCTAGAATACCATTCAGGTCCGAAAATTTTATACGACAGGGCATTATCTATTCCCAGAACGAAAAAATCATGAAGCCATGGCTTGATGCTGGATTTTGTAAATGGCTCTCCTTCTTCTGGATGGAAAACAGACCTGTCCCTGCCACGCCAGATTTCTTTTTTTAGCCCCAAATTATTATTTGACCAGACATGCCTCCAGTCATCTTCCTCTGGATTCCATCTCTCGTCGCTCAAAGTACGGTAAGTCAGATAATTTCGCTTTGTGATTCCATTCAGGGAAAGGAAGTCATAGTATCTTTCCTCGACGGAATCAAGGCTTTCCTGAGAAAAAAACATTGACGAGCCTGAAAGAAGAATTGCGAGAGACAGGAAAAATTTTTTCATAATGGAAAGGATTATAGCAAAATAAAGGAGAAAAGAATAGACAAAGATGAATAGGTGCCAGGCTCTCCGCATTATATTGCATATATTTACAATTTTTTATATTCAAGATAATATCAGAAAAGAGGTATATCAGATGAAAGGAATAATTCTTGCTGGCGGAAGCGGAACCCGCCTTTATCCAATAACAAAAGCTGTCTCAAAGCAGATTCTTCCTCTTTACGACAAGCCTATGGTCTATTATCCGCTTTCTTGTCTCATGCTGGCAGGAATCCGTGAAGTCCTCATCATTTCAACGCCGAGAGATATTTCGCTTTTTAAGGAACTTTTCGGGGACGGTTCATGGCTTGGTATGCATTTTGAATATGCCGTTCAGACTCAGCCAAGGGGACTAGCGGACGCCTTTATCGTTGGTAAAGACTTTATCGGAAATGATGATGTTGCCCTCGTTCTTGGTGACAATATCTTCTACGGACAAAGTTTTACCAGAACCCTCAAAAATGCAAGGGAAAAAATTGAATCAAAGGCCAGTGAAGCCGTAATTTTCGGTTATATGGTAAAAGATCCCACGGCTTACGGTGTCGTTGAATTCGACAATAACGGAAAAGTCCTGGGAATCGAAGAAAAGCCAAAAGCACCAAAATCTAACTACGCAGTTCCGGGCCTTTATTTCTACAATAATGAAGTTGTCAGAATTGCAAGCGAGGTCAAGCCTTCAGCCCGTGGTGAAATTGAAATCACGGCAGTCAACAACGCATATCTTGAAAAAGGCAGCCTTTCCGTGGAATTGCTGGGTCGTGGTATGGCCTGGCTCGACACCGGAACTTACGACGGTCTTTTGGAGGCAAGCAACTTCATCGCCACAATCCAGAAAAGACAAGGTATGTATGTCTCTTGTATCGAAGAAATCGCCTATGCGAACGGCTGGCTTTCAAAAGAAGATTTGTTGAAGCTGGCCCAGGGCTATAAAACCGATTACGGTGCATATTTGAAATACATCGCGGAGAAATAAATCCACAGATTAACACAGATATGCACTGATTTTATACCCTAATCTGTGAAAATCTGTGTCTATCTGTGGATAGAATTGTTTGGGGTAATTTATGTTTGAGTTCAAGAAATGTCTGGCAGCGGACGGAAAAGTTTTTGAAGGGCTTTATGAGATTCAGCCAAAAGTTTTCGGGGATGCGCGCGGTTATTTTTTTGAGGTTTATTCAGAAAAGGATTTTTTTGAGGCCGGACTTAAAATGAAGTTCGTCCAGGACAATCAGTCTTCATCTTCAAAAGGCGTTTTGCGGGGGCTTCATTTCCAGACTCAGCACCCTCAGGGAAAGCTGGTGCGGGCTGTAAGCGGCCGTGTCTATGATGTTGCCGTAGATTTACGAAAAGGCTCTGCCACTTTTGGAAAATATTACGGGGTTATCCTTGATTCAGAAAAGCAGAACCAGTTCTATATCCCTGAAGGTTTTGCCCATGGTTTTTATGTCCTTTCTGACACAGCCGTTTTCGCCTACAAATGCACAGACTTCTACGACCCGAAAGGCGAGGGCGGGCTTATGTGGAATGATGCGACAATCGGAATCGACTGGAAAAGCATTGCCCCTGAAATCGAGCCTCTGTTGAGCGAAAAAGACGGCAAGCACCCGGCCTTCGACCCCAACGGCGACTATTTTGACATCAAGGGAAAATGGATTGGAACAAACTGAAAGTGGAAAACTGAAAACTGAAAACTGAGTTCATTTTTTTGCACAAATAAAAAATTAACTTTCCACTTTCCGTTTTCAACTTTCAACTTAAATAATCTGTGCCATCTGTGTAATCTGTGGTTAAAAATATGGAGAAGAATATGTCTAGGAAACTAAAAAATATACTTGTAACTGGCGGGGCTGGTTTTATTGGCTCTAATTTTATTAACTATCTTTTTGGGCTGAGTGCGACTGGCTCAAAGGAATTCATGGACTCGGGCTTTACTGGAAAAATCGTCAATGTTGACTGCCTTACTTATGCCGGAAACCTTGAGAACCTTTCTATGGTCGAGGAAAAATTCGGAAAAGGTGTGCCTGAGAACGAACGACGATATTTCTTTGAGAAAGTTGACATCTGCGACCGTGCCGAGATTGAGCGAATCTTCAAGCAGTACGACATCGACACTGTTATTCACTTTGCGGCAGAGAGCCATGTTGACCGCTCAATCTTAGGTCCAGAAGCATTCATCAAAACTAACGTGATGGGCACTTTCACGCTCCTTGATGTAGCACGAAATTACTGGGGAATCTCTCTCGATCATCAGCGGGACGATGTTCTTTTCCATCATATTTCCACGGACGAAGTTTACGGCTCTTTGGGCGAGACCGGCTATTTCACTGAAACAACTCCTTACGACCCGCGAAGCCCATACTCTTCTTCAAAGGCTAGCTCTGACCACATCGTAATGGCTTATTATCACACTTACGGCCTTCCAATAACTCTTTCAAACTGCACGAACAATTACGGTCCGTATCAGTTCCCTGAAAAGCTTTTGCCGCTCATGATTTCAAACATCCGTGACGGAAAGAACCTTCCTGTCTACGGCGAGGGAAAGAATATCCGCGACTGGATTTATGTCGAGGATCACAACAGGGCTGTATGGCAGATTGTAAATTCTGGTAAGACAGGCGAAAAATACAATATCGGCG
>DGTW01000075.1 GCA_002393835.1 Treponema sp. UBA4326 | reverse complement strand
AATGTATGAATTCGTGGCGATTATCGCCGCCCTTAAAACATTAAACGAAAACGCTCAGAGCATGGAAGAGCTATTAAAAGCCTACACTGTCGCCTGCGTGATAAGTGATGAAGACACTGGTTTCCAAAAAAGCCCCACTGATGAAGACTGCACACTGAACGAATACAGCTATTCTCTCTCTAAAATTGACCTATGGAACCTCGCAAGCCTTCTTCCAGAAAGCTATTCTGAATGCAAGAATTCCACCAGTTATTACAAATTCGACGGCCCCCTTCTCTACGGCTACAACAAGCAGCAAGAACTCCGCCCCTACGGAATCACCCTGCAAAAAATCGGAAGCGCAACCAGCGAGGCGGTGACAATCAATTTCAACACCAGTGGGATTTCCACGAGCCAGAAGGTTTATGTAGTCGTGGAATAAAAGAAAACCGCCTGCCGCAAAAGGGGATGCGACGGGCGGTGTGGGTTAAAGCTAATTGCAGGGATTAGGAAATGGTAGAATTAATTACCGCTTACAAACAAAGTTCCTGAAAGACCTGTTTTTCCTGTGATAAATACACCGTCAGTATAATCAGCGGGATTAATCACAGCATAATAACCACCTGTCGTACTTGTAACATTACTGTCAGCGAAAGCACCTTTATCTACCCATTTAGTATTTTCTTTCCAAGCATTTTCACCAGTTCCAAGGCAAGGAAGATCATAGTTGCCATTTCCCCAGGCTGTTATAGCTGCAAGAGTTATATAAACTGAGTTATAGGCCTTTATTGAATCATAAGCAACGACAAGTTGATAAGTTCCTTCAGCCGAAATCGTCAAAGTCTCGGCACTTACAAGCGTTGTTACACTTGAATTTACAACTTCAAGTTTATTTGACCATTCCGTTCCGCCATAGCTATACCATTTATTAGATTCTGTGTTTCCAGAATTAATTGCAATTGCATTTTCCGCAGAATCTTTTACCACAACACTCGTCCAATCAATATAGAATTCATTACTGCTTGTGAGGTCAGAACTAGCAATATCAAATGTTGCAGATTTTCCGTCAGCAGCAACAGTTACAGTCGGAGTAATTGTCGTGTTTTCCTGCCATGCGTTGACAGATTCATACCATGTATTAGAGACTTTTAGCCCGCTTACAGAACCACCAACAACAGTAAATCCTTCAAAATTAATTGTGAAAGTTTTTGAAGTTGAGGTTGCTGAAATCGTAATTCCTGAAAATTCAGTGTTTGAATAGTCAAAATAAACAGGTGAGAAATCAACAGGAATTTCGTTACCAGCGGCATCAGTTACCGTAACAACGATATTATTGAAATATTTCCATTCATTAGCCTTTGCCTTGTCAAGTTTAGCAACTGCACTTGTTGCACCAGCTGTGTAGTCAGCTGTTACAGTCTGTTTTTTATTTTCTGGACAGTCAACACCATCTTCTTTACCTTCTGCATAAACAGTAATCGTAGCAGCACTGCTTGCTATTGCTGCGTCCAAAGACAAAGTCAAATCATAGGCATCAATCGTTACATCCGCAGTCGGATCAATCGTAACATTAATAGTAACACTTTTAGATGAATCCTCTGAAAGCGTAACTTTGACACTTTTCTCTGTCCTTTCAGTGATTGAGGCAGCAGCTGTAATTGTTATTGTATTTTCTGAATTGCTGAGAGAAACAGTCAAACCTTCAACAGCAGCCGGCTTAATCATATTTCCTTTTTTTGTAACACTAATCGTCTTTGTAGCGCCTGGTGCGAGTAAAATCGCCTTGTCTTCAGACGAAATTGAAATGCTGTACGGACTCGGCTGGCTTACTGGATTATTGCCATCCTCGTCATCGTCGTTTGAACAAGAAATTAATATTCCAGAAACTGTAAAAAACAACAGAGCTGAAATCCCAAAAAAGACTTTCTTAAAACTTTTCATAATGTCCCCCTGAAAATATAATTTTTATACAACCGATTGCATAAAAAGACAGGAAATTAACAACTAATCAGTGAAATTTTCCTCTTTACATTGTGCAACCGATTGCATAATTTGTCAAACAAATTTAATCAAAAAAAATTTTTTTTTGATTAAATCAAAGTCAAGCCCACAGCTTATCTCCAAATCATCACTCATTAGAATAATTATTGAAGAAATCTATGCTATCTAAAGCCTTCCCTTCCCATTTAAACATTCCGTGCGTCCAATCACGGGTTTCCCCGCCCCAAGTGCACACTCCAATCGCCCCAGAATTCTTAGACTCATCTGTTATATGAATGAGAACTTTCTTCTGATTTTCAACTGAACCTAGAACATAGTTTGATTCTGAATCCAGCTCCAAATCCGAATAAACAGAATCTGTTTCAGGATTTACAAGATTTGCTTTGGCATTAATCAGATTGCTGACGCCATAGTTAACATTATAATTCCAATCAAATGCCATTTCAGCAATCACAACATCTTTTGAATATGTCGTTTTCCAGCTGGAAATCCTTGTTTTTAATTTGCTGATTGTTCCGTGACTATCATAGCGAGGATAGTATGAAAGGCCTATTACATCGTAGTCAAGAGAGCCGTTTTTAAGCGTGTTCAGTAGAGTTTCAGGGCTGTTGCTTGAGGCTACATGAACCATAATTTTTATCTTGTCGTTAAAATCACGGACAGCCTTGCTTGCAGCCTTGAGATAAGTCACGATATTTTCAGACCTGTTTCCTCCCCCATAGGCAAAAGTTCCGCTTCCTGAGCCGGAAGAATTTATTTCCGTGTGCAGTAGAAGCCCTGGGTTTATTTCGTTTCCAATCTGAACATAATATGGCGTGACATCAGCCTGAATTTTCAGTTGTCGCAAAATCTTTGCTGTATATTCTGAGATTGCATTTGCAACTTCTTCAACTGAAGTCAAGTCTTTCCACATGTACGGAACAATTTGGCGGCCAGGATCTGCCCAAGTATCACTGTAGTGAAAGTCAAGCATTAACTTCAATCCAGCACTCTTAACTCTCTTTGCCATAGCTACCAGACGCTCTAAATTACAGTCTCCCGTAACATCTGATCCCTCAGGCGCATTGTCAGGATCGTTCCAGATTCTAAGGCGGACTGTATTCACGCCGTGATTTTTCAGAAGGGTGAAGAATTCTTTCTCTGTTCCATCAGTGTCATACCATTTTTGTGAATCTTTTTTCTCGTAGTAATCAACAGAACTTGCATCAAATCCCAGGACAAAAGAATCGAAGTCATTAAGGCTGTCTTTTTCAAGGACTGAGCCATCATCATCAACCTCGCCTTTTAGCTTGTCCTTGTTACTAGTCCGCTCAGCCTCGGTGTCCGTGTTTCCGCTCGTGTCTGCGGCAGGAATTTCGTTCGTTGCAGAATCCTCCCTGACGATTGAGTCAAGGGAATTTGAATTACTTGGAGTATCACATCCCAAAAAGGCGAAGAAAAAAACAGACAAGGTAAAAATTAAGCTTTTAGAGCATCTTTTCATATTAATCTCCCGCTTTTACAATATATGAAAGTCCTTTCGAGAAATCAATTGCAAGACTCTGTCCGCCATCCGAGACTGTCGCTGAGGCTGACGGAACGCAATCCCTAAGTGTCATTTCATTTATCGTTGTCCATGCATAGGATGTTACGGCAGCAAAAACTTTGAGATTATTTCCCGATGTTGCATTTGCGATGATTGAGAGTGGAATTTTATATTCAATAATGTTTTCCCGTGAAGAAGTAGCAGATGTCGCCATATCCGTGCGACCTGGGGCATCGCTAATCCATTTGTAATCCTGCATCTCTGGAGTGGCAAGAATATTAGAAAGATAGAAATCAACACCGGAAAAACTTGAATTTGTAGCTGGACCGTAGTAATTATTATAGCCTCCATCAGAATTTGACTTTCCAGTCTCCGAAGAACTTGTATTATCTATCATCAAAATAATTCTGTCCCCGGCTCCAAAGGCAAAATTTCCTTCTACAGCCACATACAAGTTCTTGCTGTCATTAGTGACATAAACTTTGCTCAGATTGTAATTTTCCGGGTTTGCGTAGCTATCCGTACTAGTCACTGCATCTTCTGACCAGGCTTTTTCATCAAGAAGTCCGTCGAGTGTCACGTAAACAGGCTCAAAATTAACCTTGAATGTTCGTGTATAACTAGAAGCGTTCAGTTCAGGGACAAAGCCAGAAATCTTAAATGAACCAGAGAAAGTTTTCCCCTTTAATTCCTCAGCACAGGAAATTGTAATTGCATTTGAATCTGTTCCCAATGCAAAATTAGAACTTGAAAGAGTTGAGGCGGCAGAATCATCCGAAGAAAATTCAATTTTTGCATCTGATGTTAAGCCAACGCTTCCTTTGGTCGGAATTGAGATGACTTTTCCGAGGGTAGAGCTTATGGTCGTGAAAACAATCCCGTCAGTAATTGTCTCATTATCATAAAAAGGCTTTACGGCGATTTTCTGGCTCAATGCGGCAATTGCCCTGCCCTTCTGTTTTCCTTCATCACAGACGAATCCGTTCAGCTTGATTTCAACAGAATCAATTACATTTCCATTTACGGTCTCAGCATCTAGAAGATATGCAATTGGAGTCATGTTAAGCCTAAACGTTCTTCCATCTGCACTCATGCTTCCTGCCGAAACAGATACAACAGGAGAAGAAACTGAATCGAGTATGATTTTTCCGCCTGAAATCTTAGTGACGACAGAAGAACTTTGTCCGGTCTTACTTATATAATTTGAAGTCAGACTTCCGCTAAGCTCGTAGTTATATATTATATCGCCGTCATCTGTAATTTCTCTAGTTCCGACCATCGCAGTTTTTTTGCTGAAAGAAACCGCAAGAGACGCACCCTCTGTCTTCGAAAAATCTGTGGTAGAGATTCCGTCATAATACCACACCTTTCCCGCAATACTCGCACTCCCTGTCTCTTCAATCAAATCAGCTTTCTGCTCGCTAGAAAGGCTGTCCTGCAAAGTATCGCAAGAAGCAAAAAGAAGCCCGCCAGAAAGAATTCCAGCAGCAAGGAAAAATTTCCCCCAGATTTTCAGTTTTCCGTTTTCCGTTTTCCACTTTCCGTTTTCAACTTTCATCTTACTCCTCCTTATTCCACCGTTACAGTCGCAGTGTCTGTAGAGCCGTCAATCGTGATTTTTACTGGAGAGCCAAGAGTAATTCCTTCAGCCAGAAAATTCCTGTAATAATCGGCTCCTTCTTTTCCGGCACCGTTGATTGTTCCACCGTCTTTCTTTGACCAGGGACGAAGCCAGTTGTCTTTTTTCACCAAGGTAAATTCAATGGAAGAGCTGGTGACAGTTACGGATGAAGAAGTTCCCTCCCCACCTTTGATTGTCACTGACTCTGAAGTATTGTCCCAGTTATTGTGCTCACCCGGAATCGAATAGCTTCCGTCCTCAACCGGAAAATTCGTAAAGACAAAGGTGACAGTCGCAGCTTCCTGATTGTGAAGTCCGTCCGCATCAGCACAGGAAAAAAGGCCAAAAATCATCATAAACGAAAGAAATCCGAGAACAAAAAGAATTTTTCCCCTGAAACTTTCAATTTTTACCTTTTCTCTTTCAATTTTCAGTTTTTTACTTTCAGTTTTCAATTTTAGCCTCCTATTTTAAATCCCAGATGAGACCCAGCCTGATGTAACTTGCCACATTGATTCCTTTTGCGTATCCGTCAAGCGTGTTGAGAAGATATGTCCTGTGAAGGGCCTTGTTTGTCTTGTCATCAGCACGGAAAAGCATGTAGTTTTTGTCCTCGTAAGGATCCATGCCGTGTGTGAAGTGCATCCAGAATTTCGGCTGACCGGGAAGCCTTACTTTTTTGACCTCAAATCCCAGGGCAAAGCCCAATGGCTGTCTGGTAAAGCCTGTCTTAGTGTCAGCAATGTAGTTCCGGTACAAGGAAGCGGCCGTGAGCGAAAGATTGTCGGTAAGGTCTGCCGTCAGCATAAAAGAATGGAAGATTTCGCCCAAATCATAGTCATTGTTTGAGTCTACTTTTGCACTGTCCATCTGCCATTTTGAATTCGCGCTGAGGGCATAATCGAAGGTGAATTTCTTGATTTTTGAAATGACTTCATTTCCCTTAAGTTCGATTCCAGCTCCCCGGAAAGCAGCATAAATGTCCTTGTCGGTCTTTGTGCTCTCCGTAATTTTGTCTATGCTCATAACTCCATAGAGTCCGATTGCAAGGTCTTTTCCGCTTATTCCGCTCAAATCAAGGTCGAAATAAGGCTGAGTCCTGAATGAAGTGTAGCCTGCAAACTGATTGTGTTTTGTAGCAGACTCTTCGTCTTCAAGAGTGTATGAAACAGTCTCGTCAAGCCCAAAAGAGATGACTGGCAAAGCATAAAAGGAGAAGTCAAACTGAGTCGTACTCTTGTTGGCGTTTATGTCGTCATAATCCTTGCCGTCAGCACCCCAGACGGAATTTACATTCTTATTGCTGATGCTTTCCATTACCCGGGCAGTGAATTTGTCGCAAGACCAGCCTGCACGACCTGCAAAGGCCATAGCTTTTCTATCGAAATCAACATCAGTTCCGAAAGTTCCCAAACCATGAAACTCAAATTTAAGATGCTCAAGTGGAGAAAGGGCAAAATATGCGCTTGCCGCATTTATGTTCTGCTTGTTGTAGCGGAAAAGCTCTTCCTCAGTGGTGTAGCTTCCGAATGTGAAGGCAGACTCAAATGCCGGATTTTTTGCATCCCCGTATTTTATGTCAAGAAGATCATAGAGGCCGTAAGTTCCCCTCATCATGCTGAAGGCAGCCGTCGCATTCAAAGTGACATCCCCATGCTTCTGAAGGCTTTTTCCCAGGCTCACTTCAGTAAAGCCCTTGCCCACATAATTCCAGCGGTCAATTACATGGTAGATTCCGTCAAAATCAAGCATACCGTTGTCTTTCAGGTCTCCGTAGCCGAATTTTGACTCTAAAAAAGGCGTTATGAGAGTGAAGCCCATTTTGTTGAAGGCACCGATTCCCTTGTCATTTAGATTCTGAACAAAGCTGAAGGGAATGCTGGCCAAAGACTGAAATCCGTCCCCCCATGTAACTTCAGGCACATTGTCGGCATAACTGTTGGCCTTGTACAAAGTCTTGTCCGTATTCCAGACCGCAATCTCCGCATCAAGATGAAAGTTGGGCGTAATGTCCCCCCAAAACCACCAGTTTGCCTTGCTAAGGAAGTGAGCGTTGTCAAACTCATAGCCTTTCTTTTCACCAGTGGCGATATCCCTTACAATCGCCTGATTGCTGGAAGTCACCTCAATGAAGAGCCCCTGCTTTACCGAGCTTGCCCCGCCTCCACTTGCGGCAGGCGCTGAAATGACCACGGCATTAGAAAAATCCTCGTTCAGAGGAACTACAAAGCCATCGTCTGCTTCCTGGGCAAAGACAGAAGGAAGTCCCATCGCCGCCAGAAGCAAAAAAGCCATTTTATTCTTATAAACATTTTTTCCCATAAGAAATCCTCTTTTTTATTATTCCGTCATCAGTCAACTTTTATAAATTCCATGTCGTCGAAGTTTCCCCAGCAGTCTGGAAGAGTGTCAAGATAAATGCCGATTGTTGCCTTACCGTTCGTGACAGGAACCTTTATCTTGTAGGCTTTCCACTGCTGCCAGCCCGTATTGACGATTTTTGCCGTAACCTGCTTTGAGTTTGCGTCATAGTCGGCCGCAAAAAGGCGGATGTTATTCTCGCCGCCGCCACCCATTGCCCAGACAGAAAGCTCGTAAGTTCCGTTCTCTATTTCAGTGAAAGTCTGTGAAAGTATGGACTTAAAGCCGTTTCCAAGCCAGTATTTATATGTCCATTTTCCGGAATGGGCATTTCCCTTGTTGTTTTCCATAAAACTGGCGGCGGCAGGGCCGTTGAGCTTCCACTTGCCCAGTTTTCCGCTTTCAAATGAAGGATCCTCGATTAAATTGACCCGGTTGGTCACATTCACCGTGACAAGAGGCTTAAAATCGCCTTCTTTTACGCTTCCATGAACAGTCACCTTGCCTATTTTCTGATTTTTCCAGTCGATTTTTTCCCATGAAACATCAAGCAGGGATTCGCTGTCATTAGTGAAAATCGCCTTGACTTTCTTGGGCAGCTGGGGAACTTCACCTGGTTTTACGGTGACTTCCATTTTTTCTGCCATGGCATAAGGCTTAAAGCCGCCGCCGTTTTTGGCGCTTCCTCCCCAGACATTCTCAACTTCTCCCTTTCCGCTCACGAGATTAAAAACCGCAAGAGATGGCAGAACCCTACCAGAAAAGTCAAAGAGAGCCTGATTTTCCCAAGTGTTGCCTTCCGTAGCCGAAAGATTGGAGCCCTTCACGAGAATTGAATCCGCTTCCCACCAGAAAACGCCGCAACCGCCTTTTACAGCCGAAACCGTAGCTATGATGTCCCTCAGCTCAGTGGCCTGTCCCTGAACGCTCGGCACATAGCCATGGGCTTCATCAGAATAAGTCTGGAAAACATTGCCCTGTTCGTCTCCATTGTCCTCGGTAAAAGCATAAGCTGTCTCAACGACGGCCATTTCCTTTCCGTAGCGTTTGGAAATCATCTCAAGATTGGCCTTCAAATCGTCCATTGAGCCATGCCAGTAAGGATAAAATGACAGGCCTATGATGTCATAGTCAATGTTTGCCTTTTTTACCTCATCGAAAATCCACTTGTAAAGGTCTTGCTTGCCACCGTCAGCCAGATGAACTATGACCTTGATTTTATCTCCGCCACTTGCCGAGCGAACGCCCTTAGAAGCCCTGTCAAGAAGACGAAGGAACTGCTTCATGCCTCCGATTTTTACCGAAGGATCATTGCTCCAAAGCTGGCCGACAGGCCACATAAAGCCTGAATTCAATTCATTACCAATCTGGACGGAATCAGGAGCAGCACCTTCTTTTACGAAACGGTTGATTGTCTCCCTCGTGAATTTCTCGACCTCATTCTCAAGCTCCTTAGGGCTGAGATTTTTCCAATCCTGGCTCATGTACTGCTTTCCAGGATCTGCCCAAAAGTCTGAGTAGTGGAAGTCCAGCATGAATTTCAAACCAGCTGCCTTTATTCTTTTTGCAATCCGAAGGTCGGTCTCAATGTCATTGTTTCCGCCGCCCATTTTATCGCCTTTTTTTGCCACGAGTTTTCCATTTTTGTCATACTGATCGCTTTCGTAAGTGGGATTGTTCCAGAGACGAATTCGCACATAATTCACGCCATTTTCTTTCAGAATCTCAAAGATATCCTCTTGCTCTCCGCTGGCCTTGTAAAATTTTCCGCCAGACTTTTCAATCTGGTCAATCATGGAAATGTCTACGCCCTTCATAAAATCATCACGAAGGCCGTCAACTTTCTCCACAAGGATTCTTTGCTTTACCGCTTCAGAATTTTTAGTTCCCGGCAGAGCAAAAGCCTGAATAAGAAGAGCCGAAGCCGTCACAGCACACAGCATCTTTTTCAACATTTTTACCTCCTTAAAAAACACCGCATTAGCGGCCTTGCATGGAAGCAAGGTATCGCGGTGATAAAGATGAAATTACATGGATGTAATTTTATCATGCCTCCTTTTTTCTATCTTATATTTCCATTCAATCTCACAAGTCACCGACTTTAAGCTGGAGATTTCTTCTCCGTCGAAGTCAGGCCATTTTTCTATATAGATTTTCTCTCCTTTTTTAAGGGGACTAATCTCAAGTTCAAGGGAAGAAAGCTCCTCGTCGCTCAAAGCACAGTCAGCATCCTTTTCAAGGAAACGCTTGAGTCCGATTTCCCAGGGATAGTCTTCCCCAAGATAGAAATGGTCGAGAATCAGGAGGCGTTTTCCATCTTTGCTTGCATAAAGCCTTCCACTTTCACCCGTGTAGTCTATTTTTACGAAGATGTCACAAGCATATTTTTCCTTCCGGAAATTTTTCGCAAGAATAGAAAGGTCGAGCTTATAATTTTCGCCGGATTTAAGCGCCCCGATTTTGATTTTTTTCTTCTCCAAAGGAGCAACTTCCAGCTCGTACTTTGAAAAAAGAATTTCAGGCATGTCCTTCGAAGCATTTTTGTTCTCTTCACCGCATTTTTTCCAGCCAACAGGTGCTTTATCAAAGTCAGGGTAAACGAAAAATGCAGGCTCACTTCGAGAAAGAAGCTGAATTTCGCCATTTTCGTCCTCAAATACAGAGGAAAGGGAATCCGTAATGAAGAGCCTTCCGTCAGTTATCCATGAATTAAGAGCGTCTGTCCGGGACAAAACGAGGAACTTGTCTTTAGCTTCGATTTTTTCACTTTCTTCAGTTCCGAAATCAAAGAAGTTTTTATCAGAAGAATCGTTCTCTCTCTTGTAAAAGACAAAAAGCTCATTTTTTCCAAGACTTAGCTTTGTCAATGGCGTTACCCTGGCAGTCTTCACAAGAGACTTTCCGTACTTTATGTTGAAGGGGAAAAAGAAAAAGTCACCGTTTTTGACATCAAAGGGCGGAAAATGTGTTTTTCCGTCTGGACTTTCAAGATGAATGTCCCTGTGTTCTGCCATTTTCAGATGGCGGACATAATTGTTTACGAAAAGGTAGCCTTTCTTTCCGTCGCTTCGGAATGAATAACGCAAAGAAGAAGCGTCATCAGGCCTTATCTCGTTTTTTATGACAGCCGGCAGGGAGCATATTTCTTCCCCATAAGCTTTTGCAAAGAGGGCAAGGAGTTTTATTTCCCTAAAAGTAGAAGAAACCTGACCGAATTCCCGAATTGGGGCACGGAAATCATAAGACTTTACAGGAAGGTCATTCAGGTAGCCGGTTGCCCTCGATTCCTGCAAGGTCGTAAGTTTTCCATCCGGATTAGTTCCGCCTGAATACATGTAAAAGCCCAGGAGATTGCAGCCGCTTCCGACTTTTGTCATGGCTACGGCCGCAATGTCTTTCGCT
>DGTW01000251.1 GCA_002393835.1 Treponema sp. UBA4326 | reverse complement strand
ACATTCCGGTTTTTAAGGAAATTTACTCAACATTTCCAGTCTCATTTTTTAAGGCTGGAAACGCCTCTGATTTAGCTGAAAAAATCATTGAAATGAATAAATCTGTTACGGATAGTTTTTCGCTTGACAAAATCTGTGATGTTTATTCTTATGAGCGGTCAGCAAAAATCATTTGTGATACTATGTTAAATTTTAAAAACTAGTGACTTTTTTCAATATGTGGTGTAAAATTATTGAAACAATCTAATACAATCAAACAGCTATGACAAACGAAGAATACAAAAAGTTTTTCAAGAAAAATTTTTGGCGAACAAGCTCATTTACCTCAGGTACGGCATTCATGATTGTCGATGCCATTGTTGTCATGCTTTGTATCGGTATTTCATTTTTCATTATAAATTTCATAAATCATTCATGGATTAATTTCCGTTCCTTCATCACATATTGGGTATATCTTCCCCCGATGATGGCCGTTTTTTATGCGGCTGGCCTTTATCCAGGACTTGTCTATCCACCGGCTGATGAAGTAAAAAAATTCGGTATTTGTTCATTTTTTGTTTTCGTAGGAATTGCCCTCTCTATCACCGTGGAAGAAGCAGATGACAAATTGCCTATAATCGTTGCCTTAATTCTGGCAACGCCTTTTGCCCTTATTCTTCTTCCGGCCTCCAGGGAACTTGCCCGCACGATTTTTTCAAAACAAAAGTGGTTTGGCGTTCCGGCGGTTATTTATGTTTCTGGCAATTCCGGCGATGTAATCATCAAGCGTCTTATGAACAGGCCAGATCTAGGCTATAAACCTGGAATGATTGTAGACAGCAAGGCTCTCTTCCCAACGGAAAAATTCGGTATTCCTCTTTATCCTCCTTCAGAAGAAAGTTTTTCGCTCGTTAAGTCTTTTGGAATCAAAGTCGCTATCCTGTGTGACTATGACCGGGACACGACCTACATAAACTCTTACTATCGCTACACAATTCAAGTTCCACGGATTAATGATATTTCTACAATCAGCACAAATGTCAGGGATTTTGGAGGCATTCTGGGCTTTTCTTCAACCCACAACCTCACTAAGCGGCTTAGTTTATTCTGGAAGCGCTTCATCGACATCTTCCTTCTTCTTATATCCTGCCCGCTTACACTTCCAGTTACATTCGTCGTAGCCTTGCTGATTAAAATAACTAGCCCTGGCCCAGTTTTCTACGGGCACAAAAGATCCGGCAAGAATGGCAAGGAATTCAAATGCTGGAAATTCCGCTCCATGGTAATCGATGCCGACAAGCAGCTGGAAAAAATTCTTGCAGAGAACCCGGAAATGCGCCGGGAATGGGAAAAAGACCGTAAATTTACAAATGATCCCCGTGTCACTAAAATAGGCAAAATTTTGCGCAAGACAAGCATTGATGAGCTTCCTCAGTTCTTTAATGTTCTTACCGGGGAAATGAGTTTTGTCGGTCCTCGTCCTGTCACCGAACCTGAGCTTGTAAAATATGGAAACAAGGCAAAATTCATTCTTTCTGTTAAGCCTGGCTTAAGCGGTATGTGGCAGATTTCTGGCCGAAGCGATACAGGCTATGAGGAGCGGGTCACTTTGGATTCCTACTACATTCAAAACTGGTCTGTCTGGCTTGACATATGGATTATAATCAAGACAATTTATGTCGTTCTCAGGGGAAAAGGTGCATATTAGGCTCCTTTTTATTCTCTTAAGTTTTTTTCTCTTTTTTCCTTTTTACGCCCAAAGTGAAACCTTTTACCAGATTTCAGATGTATCTTATGAGCTTGATAAAACCAGGGAAAAAGATTTAAATCGTGTCGTTCCCCTTGATACAGAAAGAATATTTAAAAGCCGGCAAGAGCTGGAATCTTATTTGCAAGACCTTCATCAAAGACTTATGAACACAAGGGCCTTTCAGGAAGTAAAAATCATCAGTCCTCTTGAAAATTCAAATGAAGAAAATCATGCTGGCTTGTTTGAGACAGAAAATTTGAATGAAGAAGAGACTTCACTTTATTCAGAAACTTCACCGGATGAAATAAAAAAAATATCACTTAAAATTTCTGCTCAGGATTCAAAACATCTTTTGATTCTTCCCTATCCAAAATACGATTCAAACAGCGGCTTTATCTTTAAGATTAAGGTCAAAGATGTCAATTTTCTTGGTACGATGAACACCCTTGATTTCGGACTTTTTGCAGGCTTAAAGGAAGATACAAGCAGTTCCGAGCAAAATCTAACTTTCGGCGGAGAATTCAATTACCGATACCCATTTTATGCAGGTCCTTTTGTTTGCTCTTGGAACAATTCTTTTGATCTCGAATATACCTGCGGAATCAGAGAATTGGAATTTCACACGGGCACTGGATTAACTTTTACACTCCCCTTCAAGCGCTTTTCTTTTGTCCTTGATGTCAGCGAAAAGATAAACCGTGATTTGGAATATGAGACCTATAATGACGCAACTCATTTTACCAGCGACTTAAACCTGTCCATGCCCGTAAAAATCGCAGAAATTGAAAACTGGGGTTTTGTCTATTGGACTCCTTATGTTGACGGAAAAGCAAGCTATGATAAAGACGGAATAAACATTAAAAATGACGATCTTGCAAGTCCAGTTATTTCAATGGGACAGGCAATTTCCACAACGAGAATCAACTGGTATGGGAATTTCAGGAGCGGTTTTTCTGCAAAAATCGGCCATTCCCTGGGCTATGACTTTAAACAAGATGAAACCGAGCCAAGGCTTTTCGGTGAAATTCAGGCTTTCAAGTCCTTTTCTTATGTCGGAATCAACACTAGATTAACGGCTTTTCTTACAAAATCCAATCGGGGAATGGTTGGAAATCTTATCCGCGGTGTTCGAGACAAACAAAAATATGTGAATTATGACGGAAAAGAAATTGGAACAACACGAGCCTTGAAATCATCAAGTGCCATTGTCCTAAACATTGACATTCCAATTCACTTGATTACGACCCGATGGCTTGACTGGTCGGATGCGATTTTTGGAGAAGATTCATGGTTTTCACGAACATTCGCATGGACTGACAAATTTAACTTTGAACTGCAAGCGTCTCCTTTTGTAGACATTGCCCTTACAAAAAATGAAGTCACCGGAAGGCTTTTTGACTTAAGAGACGGTTGGTATACGGGCGGAATTGAGTTTTTTGTATTTCCAGAACGCTGGAAAGGAATCGTAATGAGGGCAAGCCTTGGAATAGATCTGGGCAGGGCAATAATCGCAAAAAACTATCCCAGCAAAATTGACATGAGTTGGCGTGAAAATGTAAAAAAATACGAGATTTATGCGGGAATCGGCCTTCACTATTAATTCTTACCGGACAATGCTTGCCTTTGCGGCTGCCCTTGCGTATGCATCAGAAGAATTATTTGCTATAACCTCCAGCATTGCATTTGCGTAAATAACATTTCCACGAGCTGAGACTTTTTTACAAAAAGCAATTAGATAGTCCCAAAAATGATTTTCACTGCACCAAATATCTATGTCTTCATATTCAGCGATTTTTCTGATGAATTCTGCCAGTGTCGTAAATTCATAGTGAGGATCACGACCAGAAATTGAATCTAAAACATGTGAAAAACTTTCCACGGAGCCAAGGGAGGAAGCAAAAAGGGAATTCTCACTCTCGCCTTCTGCGTCAAACATAAGACTTATATTGTAAAGTGCCTCCAGGGTTTTCGGAGAATGAGCACGGAAAAGATTGAAGAAACGGTCAACATTTGAAGGTTTGTCAGCATCAATGATTTTGAGCATGGCCCGACGGAGAACCATATCTTTGTAGTTTGAATCATTATCAAGAATCAGAAGAAGAGCCTGCTTATATTTTTCGGTCTCCCCCTGATGCTTAAGTAAATCAGCCATCTCGTAAAGAATGTCATAAATCTGATCAGGGATATCAAGGAAAGAGCTTTCAAGGCGGGCTTTCTCATAGAAATCAATGGCCGTCTTGTATTCACCTTCGAGGCGGTAAATCTTACCAATCAAAAAATCAGCCTCTGGATAAACCCGTTTTTCCTCAACCCAGTCTTCCATTTTGTTGACGGAATAGTGAAAAAAACTTTTGCCATAAAGCTCCAGGTAACGATTGATGATTGAAATCGCCTCTGTCTGATCCCTTTCTTTTAAAACTTCAAGAACAATGTCAAAATCTTCCCCTGCACGGCGAACGGCAAGCGGAGAGAGAGCGACATCAAGGATATAGACTTCATAGTCACTTTCAGCCACCCTGTTCGCTTTTGCCTTGTTTGCAAGGTTCATAGCCCGAGAAATCTCACCTTTATCAAAAGCAAACTGCGCATCCTGCAAAATCCGCCATGAAAATTCTGATGACTCAGGCTTTTTAGGCACGACCTGAGAAAAAAGAAATGAGAAAGTCAAAAGAAAACAAAGTGACAGAAATATTTTTTTCATAAAAAAGAGGCTTCCTTTGAGAAATGCTGCCTAAATTTCATTCAACATTTCTTCAAATACATTATCGGCATCTTTTTCATCAACCGTTCGTACAATTTGGCCTTTTTTAAAGATAATTGCCTTTCCGCCGGCACCTGCTATACCGATGTCGGCATGTTTTCCTTCGCCAGGACCATTTACGACACATCCCATAACCGCAACAGTGATGTTTTTCTTCATTGACAGGAGTTTATTCTGCCAGCGATCCATAAAAGCGTGGACATCAAAGCCCTGGCGTCCGCAGCGAGGGCAGCTTACCAAAGTTACTCCTCCGCTTCTCTTCCCGCATTCACGCAAAATCTCAAGGCCCGTGATGACCTCATTCTCAGGTGCTGAAGAAAGTGAAACCCGGATTGTCGAGCCGATTCCCTCATTGAGAAGATGGCTGAAAGCAAGGGTTGATTTAACGACGCCTGTGATAAGAGGACCAGCCTCAGTGACTCCAACATGGAGGGGAATATTGTATTTAGAGGCAAAATCCTCGTTAGCCTCGATTGTCTCGGCCACGCTCGAAGCCTTCATGCTTACCAGGAACTGGTCAAAATTAAGCTCGTCAAAGACAGCGGACTCACGGGCGGCAGTCTCGCTAAGTGCCACAGCCCGGCTCATCTCGCCCTTCTCGACCTTTTCCCGTAAATCATGGGGAAGAGAGCCTGAGTTAACGCCGATACGGATAGCGACGCCCTTTTCCCTGCAGCCATTGACTACAGCCTCAACACGGTCGCGGGCACCGATATTGCCAGGATTGATACGGATAGCGGCGACAGGCCCCTCCAGACACTTCAAGGCAAGGCGGTAATCAAAATGAATGTCCGCAACAAGCGGCATGGAAGTAGATTTACAGATTTCGATGAAACTCTCGGCGCTTTCCATATCAGGTACGGCAAAACGAATAATGTCACAGCCCAGCATCTTAAGGGAAGCAATCTTGTTTCGGATTTCTTCAAGTTTTTCAGGCTTATCCTTTACGCCGACTATTCCCTCTTTCCACATAGTCTGAATCGTAACAGGATTAGCCCCACCCACAAGTATTTTATCAACATTTTCAAATCCGCCAACAACAACTTCGCGCGGACTATAAAATTTCTTTTCCATGAGATAATTATATCACAAATCCAGATAACT
>DGTW01000156.1 GCA_002393835.1 Treponema sp. UBA4326 | reverse complement strand
ACGGCAGCAGTGATTACCATAGGCTCATTGTCCGCAAGGGCAATATTTTTGAGCGTAGTCTTAGACTGCTCTGTAGGAACCTTAGCAAGGATGTCGCAGGCACGGGCACGAATATCTGGGAAATTGTTTACAAGGCGGCCTCCCTGACGAGACTGAGTATTTACGCCTTCACCAGCGAGATGATCAAGAGCAACCATCATATCCGGAGAAATACGGCCTTCCTCAGCGGCATTTTCAAGGTACTGGAGAGCAACGAGCTTGTTGTCTCGCTCGTCTGAGCCGGCAAGCTCTGTGATTACCACATCCTCAACCGTACTCAAATATTCTTCTTCTGCTGATTTTTCCTGAGCAGCCAGAGAAAATGTCATAAAGAGAGCACATGCAGCGACTGCCATTTTTTTCAAAGGTTTCATCTAAAAAATCCTCCTGATGAGAGCCGGACGACTTATAAAAACGCCCGACAGGTTATTATAGAATATCAAACGCAAAAAATCAACTCGATTTTAAGGCTTTTTTAGTTTTCGATTGGTGGAAGATGGACCATCCAGCGGCCGTCGATTTTATTGAAGTAATAATAGACAGTAACCTGCTCGGACTCTCCCTCGCCTTGAACCTGAACGGCCTTGATATAGGTGTCAGAAATGTAGCGAATCTCCGAGACCGTTCTTCCGGCACGGGCTGGAAGGAAAACATAGTTGAAGTAATCCTTTAGCTCACGGAGTTTGATGCCTTTTACAGGCAGGCGTTTCTCGGCCTTTTGGAGATTCTTGCGAAGCATCCAGTAATTGATGGACTCCTTGTCAACATAGGTAAGCCATGAGTTGTAGTCCTTTGAGCGCATTACAGTGTCTAGCTCAGCGATGATTTTAAGAACCTGCTCCTTATCATCGATGAAAGTGTCACGGTCAACGGCGACATCACCGACAGAGCGGGAATACTCATCGTCCACGACAGGCTCGGGCTCAGGCTCAGCAACCGGTGCCTCTGGCTCCGGGGCTACCTCTGGTTCGGCCGGAGCTTCCTCGACAAGAGGGGCAGGGGCAACATTAGTGCTTCCGCAGGAAAGAACGGCTCCGGCAAAAGCAAAACCAACAACACAAAAAAATGATTTATAAGCTAATTTAGATAATTTCATACTTAAATAATACATCACTTGTTCCAATCCGTCAAACATGTTAGAGTAATTTTTATTATGACTTCCGCAGTATTTCCAGGAACATTCGATCCTCCAACAAACGGCCACCTGAACCTCATAGAGAGAGGAAGCAAGCTTTTCGACAAGCTTGACGTCGTGGTCGCCTACAATCCCAACAAGGCATACCTTTTCTCGCCGGAAGAAAGGCTTGATATGCTCACGGAGCTTACGAAGCAGTACAAGAATGTAACCGTCCACCTATGGGACAGGCTAATCGTAGAATACGCCGAGAAAAACGGGGCGAACATCCTGCTGAGGGGAATACGAAACTCCAACGACTTTTCCTACGAATTTGACCTTTCCCTCATGAACCACAACCTGGACTCAAAAATAGAGACCCTTTTCCTGCCTACGGAGGCAAAATATGTCATCGTGCGCTCCAGCTCCATAAAGGAACTTGCCCAGTTCGGCGGAGACATTTCGGAAATGGTTCCAAAAATAGTAGAAAACGCAATCCTTAAAAAATACCGGGGTTGACAATGACATTTTTTTAATTTTTGTCATAAAAAATTGTTGACATTATAAATTTTGTGTGTAATAATAATTGACATTCGGGTATAAACTGTTGTAGTATAAATCCCGTTATTCATAAAATTATATAGTGAGGTTTATAATATGGCAGTACCTAGAGCGAAAACATCAAAAGCTCGCACACGCAGACGACGCGGTGTAAACATGCATCTCGAAGCTCCACAGCTTGTTGAATGCAGCAACTGTGGCAACCTTGTTATGCCACACCATGTTTGTCCGAAATGTGGTTTCTACCGTGGCCGCCAGGTAATCACACCTGAAGTAAACGGTTAACAAAACAAAGGCATTATGCTCATAAAAGGGCATAATGCAAAATAAGGAGAAAATCATGGACGAATTGTTCGTAAAGATTCAGAAACTCATCGCCGAAAAACTTGAAATCGACGAGAGCAAAGTCACAATGGAAGCTTCTTTCCGTGGCGACCTCGGTGCAGACAGCCTCGACACTTACGAGCTTGTTTACGCAATCGAAGAGGAGTTGGGTGTTTCTATTCCTGACGAGAAAGCTAATGAATTCGAGACCGTTAAAGACGCTTACGACTTCATCAAATCTGCACAGGCATAAGTTTTTGGCTTAATTTTTACGACACAGGTTCTTGCAGCCTGTGTTTTTTTTATTTTAAAAGAAAAATCCGGCACGAGATTGGAGCCCCGTAGTTCCGAAGCGACGAGCGAAGGAATGAGCGGATAGCGAAGGGCGGAAAGCTCGCAGACAGTTGATTCGCCCCATAAAAAAAAATAAAATCAGACTATGCTTCTTTCAAAAAAAAATCTTTCACCACAGAGAATCAAAGACCTCAACAATTTTTCAAAAGGAATCGCAATCAAATTCTCAAACCTCAATCTTCTTGAGCTGGCTTTCACCCACCGTTCCGTGGCAAGTGACGGGAAGACCAGCAGGCACCACAACAACGAACGCCTGGAATTTCTCGGAGACAGCGTCCTTGGAATGGCCACGGCAGCCTACCTTTACGAGCATTTTATGGATAATCCTGAAGGCGACCTGGCAAAAATCAAGAGCGCCGTCGTAAGCGAGCAGGCCCTGGGGCCGATAGCCCTTAAAATCGGAATCGACAAAATGCTGATACTGGGAAAGGGCGAGGAAATGAGCGGAGGAAGGCAAAAAAGGGCAATCCTCGCAGATGCGGTGGAGGCCGTAATCGGAGCATACTACCTTGACTCAGGCTACAAGGCCGCGGAAAAGCTGGTTCTCGAATTCATGATTCCCGAAATCGAAAGATATCTGTCAGATAAAGATTCAAAAGACTTCAAGTCCCTGCTGCAGGAAGCCCATCAAAAGAAATACAAAAGCTGCCCCCACTATGAGCTTGTCAGGGAAAGCGGCCCGGACCACGAGAGAACCTTTTGGGTAAAAGTCCACCTTAAAAACGCAGTCTACGGCCCTGAAAGCGGAAAGAGCAAAAAGGAAGCAGAGCAAAATGTGGCAAAAAAAGCCTGGCTGGAGCTTTTTGGCGAACAGGCATGAAAAACATGTTTTTGCCACTGAAAATCTTGACCAACACAATGTTTTTCTGATAGAATCAGAAATCTTTCTTGTGGTACTGTCTTGATTGGTAACGGTGAGGGAATGACGCAAGCTCGTTTTTGACGGCTTTTAGGCGGGGCTGACCGGCTTTTCTACAGTATCGGGCAAGAATACAAGGAGTTATTTTTATGAAAAAGGGAATTCACCCGGAGTACAAACTTACAAAAATTACCTGCCAGTGCGGCAATGTAATCGAAACCCGCTCAACAGTCTCTGACATCCATGTTGAAATTTGTTCTGCCTGCCACCCCTTCTACACAGGAAAGCAGAAGCTCGT
>DGTW01000222.1 GCA_002393835.1 Treponema sp. UBA4326 | reverse complement strand
GCAGCACCACATGGCATTGTCGTGGCTACAGTAGATTTTGTGAAAGCCAGACTGCATGGCGACGAAATATGTTTTTGCTCCGGTCTCCGGGTCCTGAGAGGCCAGAATATGGTTGTAAAGGGCGTTCTCGTAGAAATCGGCAATATCTGCCTTTTTATTCCATGCAAAGATATGCTCGGCGAGTTCCAGCATGTTGTAAGTGTTGCAGGTCTCGCAGGTATCCCGCTCAAGGCTTTCGTCGTATTCGCGACCGAAATGCTCTCCCTTTGAGTTTCCGCCGATTGCGTAACTCCGCCGCTTCGTCACTGTGTCAAAGAAAAATTCAGCCGCAGTGCGATATTCCGACTTACCTGTAAGCTCGTAAAGGCGGGCAATTCCTATGAATTTGGGAATCTGTGTGTTGGCATGGTAGCCCTGCAGTTTGTCCTGAGCCTTCATTGCCGGCGTAATTACTTCCTTGTGAATCCATCGCTCGGCTTCCTTTAAGTATTTTTCGTTTTTAGTGATGCCGTACAAGTCTGCAAAGACCTTGCACATGCCGCCGTGCTCACAGGTCAGCATTTTTTGAATCTCAGAATCGCTCATTTTTGAAGTGCCTGCTATTGCCCAGTCCGCCATCTTTGTGACGATTTCCAGGGCATCCTTGCTGGCTGCAAAAGTGTAGGCGTCGAGCAGGCCGGCATATATTTTGTGTACGGAATACCAGGGAACCCACCAGTCTGCCAGGGAAAAACGGTCGACATTGAAACTTCCGCCTGAGGAAAAGACTGTGTCGAATGGGGCAGAGGGGATTCCTGCGAAGTATCCGTCATCTCTTTGTAAATTTTTTATACATGTTAAGGTGTATTCGAGGTCTTTTTTTGCCTCCTGGCTCCCTGTCTGGTAGTAAAAGCCTGCCAGTGCCGAGATGTAATGGCCGAGCATGTGTCCCTGAATCTGCCTTGATTCCCAGCCTCCGTAGTTTGCGGCTTTGGGCGTTTTTCCCAGGGCTGTATAGGCCGGGGCGAGCATCCTGTCTGGATTGTAGTCCAGCACATATTGCAGTCCTAGCTTCTGTGATTTTGAGAAGAGACTTCCGTCCGTAAGACGAGTTTCTGTGAGAGCGTTATCCCTTGCCTTCATCGTTGTGACTCCTGCCATAAAAATGGCGAATATTGTAAGTAATTTTTTCATAAATTCATTATAAAGCCTTGAAGAAATTCCGCTAGTCACATAAAATTGAGAAAGAGTGCGGAATTCCGACATTAAAGCGGGGGCGTTACGGGGGTAAGACCCCCGTAGAGGGAGTAGGCGGAAATGAAGAGCGAAGCGATGAATTGCAGCCGGGGGGGAGACTTCCCCCTTTTAGATTTAGATTCTTATTCTCCTTGCTATCACATTCGGCAGCTGGCGGCCACATATTCCCCTGTCTGCGGGCTTGCCATGCTCAATCCGGGCTGGACTCACATTCAGAGGCAGCTTAAAACAGAAAGCGTCCTTCTCATCGGTAAAAAGGGGCGGGCTTTGATTGAGGACGGGGGACTTCCCTTTGAGATTTCTGAAGGAAAAATGCTTCTTTTGCCGGCCGGACACATTCACCGGGGCTTGGAAAAGGCAGAAAAGCCCCTTTCTTACTGGTGGTTCCATTTTTACCAGTGCCAGGAAGTCGACGATGAGCTTCGCATTTTTTTGCCAAAAAGGATTTACGAAGAAGAACTGCCCTTGATTTTTTCGAGCGAAGGCTCGAGGGCAGACATAGTCAAAGACGGGATAATCTTACCCCAGTCCATGGAAATTAAAAATTTTGACCTGATTGGAAACTTGTGCGGGGAAGCCCTGCAGGCTTTTTCTTCCGGGCCTGGCTCTAATCTTGCCTTTAATAATGCGGTGGAAAAAATCCTTCTGGAGCTGGGAAGGCAGTTTGAGGAAAAAATGCTGGACAGCGGCCGGAGCGGAAAATCCAATCCCCTTGTAAAAAAAATCCTTGAGAGCCTTGAAGACGAGCTTAGTAACCCTAATGCCTCGGTAAAATTCTTAGCTGACCAGCTGGGACTGAACGCGGATTATCTGGGGCGTGTCTTTAAGGAAGAAATGAATCTTTCTCTGGGCCATTATATTTCCCGCCGCCGGGTGGAGCTTGCCTGTTCAAGGCTGAGGGAAAGCAACGGAAATATGGAAGAAATTGCCAGGGATTGTGGTTTTGGCAGCCGGAGACAGTTTTTTGAGGTTTTCCGCCAGCTTACCGGGAAAACTCCGGCCTCATACCGGGCGGATTCGGCATACCTTGGTATTAATGCCCTGTAAAAAACTCTCTATAAATACATTTTATAGAAAAACTTGACTTTCTAAAATTTCACTCATAAAATTGAATTCATATAAAAAAATGAAGTCAAAAATAAAATTCACGCTTGCGCTTTCTTTCTGCCTGCTTGCCATCATGGCCATGTCTCTTTTCTTTGCTTTTCTATTTTTGAGTTTTAAAGGAAAGTCTTCCGAAAAAACGCAGGAGCGCATTATTCTGGGATTTTCACAGATTGGCTCGGAAAGTGCATGGAGGACACGGAACACACAGTCGATTTTTGAGGCGGCTGAGGCCAATGGTATCCAGATTCTTTTTGACGATGCCCAGCAGAAGCAGGAAAATCAGCTTAAGGCAATCCGTTCTTTTATAGTGTATCAGGTAGATGTCATTGCTTTTGTTCCAATTGTAGAAGAAGGCTGGGATAATGTTCTACAGGAAGCAAAAGATGCTGACATTCCAGTAATTCTTGTAGATCGTAAAATCAATGCAGATCCTTCCCTTTATGCAGGCTTTCTTGGGGAAGATGGACTTGAAGAAGGTCGCCGGGCAGCACGTTTTCTCTTAAATAAATGCAAAAATAAAATTGGTCCGGTGCAAATTTACGAAATGTCTGGAACTGAAAATTCTTCTGTAGTTCGAGATCGTGCAAAAGGCTTTCGCGAAGTTATTTCAACTGATTCAAAATTCAAGATTATTCATTCCGAAGATGGTGATTTTTTGCGTTCCCGCGGAAAAGAAATCGCAGAAAAGCTTATAGAAAACACTCGACAATATTCTTCTAATGGACGCTATAAATCTGATGGGCTTTATATTGAAAAACAGAAAATTGATGCTGTTTATTCGCACAATGATTCTATGACACTTGGACTTTTAGATACCATTGATAACTACGGAATAAATACTAAAAACACAATTATTATAAGTGTGGATGCTGAGCAAAAATCAATTGATGCGCTAAAAGAAGGTAAGCTAAACTGCGTTGTAGAATGTAACCCGAATCTTGGACCAATGCTTATGAACCTTGTAAAACAAATTGCAGAAGGAAAAACGATTCCTCGAATTACATACAATAGCGAAACCTGCTTTACAGAAGATGATGATTTTTCACAATATCAGCCGCGCGGTTACTAAGAGGTGACAATTGAAACGTAACAAAAGCCTCAGACGTACACTGCTTTTTACCTACATCTTTTTGCTTTTTATCACACTCATTCCTTCTGTATATTCTGTTTTAGTTTCTCAGATTCATACCCGGCAATATAATCAGATTATTTCAAATGTAAGCACAGCAAACAGAATCAACTCAATTGCAAAAAATGATATTCCAAGCGAGCTTTGGGAAATCATCTGTGGTAAAAAAGAAATTGAAAATGCCGACCAGAATAAAATGAGCGATGAAATTACCACCGGTCTGACCCTTATGCTCATCACAAGTCAAAATGCAGAAAGCCGGGAAAAACTTGAAGTCGCTACACGAGCAAACACTACCCTTCGCCGAAATATCGACATGCTCATAATCAATATGAAAAATGGAAGTACGGTTACACAGAACGAAGCTGCTCTTGATGAAATTCGCACAATCACCTCCCTTTTTTCTGACATCATGCAGGATTTTATTGTAACAGAAATTGAATCAGCTAATGAGACAAACCGTTCTTTGCGTAACACTTCAATCATTCTTACTGTCATTCAGATTATAATTACAGTCCTTGCAATTTTAATTTCCATAAACAGTTTTATTACGGTTTCCGGTGCGATTCAAAAGCCAATCACTGATATGGAAAAACTTTCAACAAAGGTTGCAAACGGAGACCTAACGGCCCGCATAGATATTCCAAATGTTGATGAACTTGATACGCTTGCAAGCAACCTTAATACTATGACCGAACAGATTGATGTATTAATCAAAAAAAATATGGAAGAACAGAAAAACTTCCAGAAGGCAGAAATGAA
>DGTW01000093.1 GCA_002393835.1 Treponema sp. UBA4326 | reverse complement strand
AGAGTGATGTCCTTAACACGAATGTTTGTGTATTCCTGTCTGTGACCAATCAAGCGGTGATAGTCTTTCTTGCTCTTGTATTTGTAGACAAGAACTTTTTTGTCGCGGAAGCTGTTCTCAACAACTGCGCTGACTTTTGCGCCTTTAACGAACGGTGTTCCTACAGAAATTTTGTCGCCGTCGCTAACCAAAAGAACTGAGTCGATATCGATTGAAGCGCCATCTTCAGCATCGATTTTGTCGACCTGAATGAGGGCATCTTTCTCAGCCTTGTACTGTTTGCCTTTGTATTCAAAAAGTGCGTACATGTAAAACCTCTTAATCGCCGCAAAGTGTAACGGAACTTTAACGACTAAAAAATAAAATATAAGTACGAGATTATATCAAATTTCCCGAAATATGGTCAATACAAGAAGATAGAAAAAACCGGACAGCCTCTGCCATCCGGTAAAAAGTTATATCTGAAGAAGGAGGAAACTCAGACAGTCTTTTATTAGTTTAATTTATATTTTCCTGTGGAAATAGTGTGTCCGTCGTTGTAGACATCAAACCAAATTTCCTTATTGCGGCTCAAATCGAGGACCTCATAGAACTCCTTGAGGTTCGTGACCTTTTTGTCATTTACAGCCGTGATGATGTCTCCGTTCTGGATTCGCAATGCTGCTGCAGGTGACTTTTCAAGGACATTAGTAACAGCAACACCCTTTACCTTGTCATCAACCTTGAGGCTTTCACGAAGTTTTTTGTTGAGCGGTGAGGCGATGAAACCTGGCCAGAGTTTTGCATTGTCATTTGAAACTGACTCGCTTCTTTCTTCGATTTTTACTGTAAGTGAGAGCTTGCTGCCGCCACGGAGAACGGTAAATTCAGCGTTTTTGTCAGCCGGAAGATAAGCCACTTCCCGGATAAGCTCGCTCTGACTGTTAACATCCTTTCCGTTAATCTGGATGATGAAGTCTCCGGCCTGCATTCCGCCCTTTGCTGCAGGCGAATTAAGGAAGACCTGAGAAGCGAAGGCACCCTTCTGTCCCTTTACGCCAAGTTCCTTTTTATAGTCGTCTGTGACATCCACAAGGGAAATTCCAAGCCATCCATAAGTGATTTTGCCTTTTGAGATGAAGTCATCGATGGCCTTTTTGACGGAATTGATTGGAAGGGCAAAACCAAGACCTACGCTTCCGCCAGAGCCTGATGCAATCCATGTATTGATTCCGATAACCTCACCGTAGATGTTTACGAGAGGACCGCCAGAGTTTCCCTGGTTGATTGCGGCATCAGTCTGAATGAAGTCGTTCATGTTGCCGATTTGGTCTCCGCTTCGGCCTGTCGCGCTGACAATACCCTGAGTGACCGACTGACGATAGCCCAAAGGAGCGCCCATGGCAAGACAAATATCGCCAGTCTGCACTTTGTCACTGTCCCCTAAAGTTGCGACAATAATCCCTTCAGCATCCTTCGCGTCGAATGAAACCAGGGCAATGTCCTGTCTCTCGTCAGCCCCTACCAGCTTGCCTTCGAATTCCTGGCCGTCATTGAGCTTAACGGTGATGTTTGTAGCCTTGCCTGCGACATGATTGTTGGTAAGGACATAAACGGTGTCCCCGGTGCGTTTTACGATTACGCCGGAACCAAGACCTTTCTGCTCGTACTCACGCTTTCGGTTCTTGGAGTCAGAATCACGCTCGCCGTTCGGGTTGCCAAAAAAGAAGTCAAAGGGCCAGCCATCAAAGGGATTCATGGTCTGAACTTCTTTTTTTTCTGTTACATCGATTTCGACGACAGAAGGAAGAACGCCGGATGAAATTGAGCGGAATGAAGACTGAAGAGCCTCGATTACTTTGAGGGAATCAGCAGGAATAGTGACAGCAGGTTTTGAAGTGTCGGCGAAAGCCGTTGCCGCACTGCCCTGAACCTGAACACGAGTGCAGGAAAGAGAGAGTGCTGCGAATGCAAAGGCGCAGGCCGCTCCTCCAGCCAAAAGTCTTTTTGTTATTTTTTTCATATATGTGCCTCCGAAAATCAGAACTAATCTGTCTTTGTTTTAGTTTCTATTAATAAAAATCCCGGAAGAAAAATTAGTTACATAAAAAATTGTTATTGTAAGAGTGTATGAGGGGGGCGTTACGGGGGGACACCCCCCCGTAGAGAGGGGTGCGATGCAACGGCGGAAGCGGAGCTTCCAGAGTGCAGCGCAGGGGAGAGACCTCTCCCCTAACAAATCAAATCGTCACAGGCGGTAAGGACCTCGGTATGGTCGGGGAAAACAGCTACAGTGTGCTCTTCGTGGCAGCTCCATTTTCCGTCGGAAGTAAGGACAGTCCAGCCGTCGCTTGCAAGGTCAACATCGCCAGTACCCATGTTAATCATTGGCTCTATGGCCAGAACCATGCCAGCCTGAATACGGGGATTTGCTCCACTCTGAGGCAGGTTTGGAACGCTTGGGTCTTCGTGAACATCAAGTCCGACTCCGTGCCCGCAGTAATCGTAAACCACGCCGTAACCATAGCGGCCATTGGCAACATCATTTACTGCATTTGAAATGTCACGGATTCTGTTTCCGACGACACAGGCCGCAATTCCCGCGGCAAGACTTTCCCTCGTCGCCTGAACGAGACGTCGAACGGCAGGCTTTACATTTCCCACCATAACGGTGTGGGTTGAGTCAGAAATGTAGCCGTCCAAATCGATTCCGATATCAAGAGAAACAAGGTCTCCGTCGTGAATTATCCGTTTTTTGGAAGGAATTCCGTGAATAACCTCATTGTTGATGCTGACACAGGCAGCCCCGGGAAAATCCTCCCGATACCAGGCTGGTTTTCCGCCGACTTTTTTGATGAACTTTTTTACGAGGTCATCGACTTCCATTGTGCTCATTCCAGCGTGAACCTGGGGAACCACCTCACGGAACAAATCGGCCAGAGCATGGCATGACTTTCGAATTCCCTCAATTTCCTTTTCATTCTTTAATCGAATCATATATATCTCCAAAGAGTTAGAAGTTATGAATTAGGAGTTAGGAGTTAAAACCTGCTTACAGCAATAACAACTCCACACTCCTCACTTCTCACTCCTCACTTTACTAACCTTAATGCCTCTTCCTCGCAGATTTTTGCCGTTGCCAAGTCGCCCATTCTTTTATAGGCTGCGGCCATTTTTCGAAGGAAGTTGGCGTCATTGCTTTTTCCGAAGCCAAGCTCCAGCGCCCTCTCCCAGCAATCCAGGGCAAGTTCATCCGGGATTTTTCCTTCCAGATGATTTTTGAGGACATTTGCGGCAAGTTCCATTACCTCGGGGAAAAAGAGCCTGAAATACTGGTAGCTGTACTCCATGCGGATAATCTGCTCCAGCAAAATGAAGGCATCGTAATATTCCTGGCGAAGAACCAGCTCCTCGCAGAGGATAAAGCCGTAGTCCATGAAATCCTCACGGGTGAACCACTTTGCAAGACGGAAGCCGGCATGATTCATGCTCATGCGTTTGAACTCAGATACAGCCTCGTCCTCACGGTTATGCATGAGGTCAAAAAAGATAAGCTTTGCCCTGCTCTCCTCATCATTCCGCTTTAAAAGCCAGGCGCGGTAATCGAAGGAATTGACCGAACGATTGTAAGGGCCAGCCGAGCGGTGCATGAAGTAAGACTCATCAAAAAGAGAGCGTTGTTTTGCATCGGACAGAATTTCATAGGCCCTGACAAGCCTGCGGAATTCTTCCGTAGTTGCCGAATCCTGAGAAGCGTCGGGATGCAAAAGTTTAGCTTTCTGACGATAAGCCCTTTTTATTTCAGCAGCAGTGGCATTCTGCCTTACGCCGAGAATCTTATAACAATCTTCCAATGCGGTTACATAATAGAATATTTTGAGGGTTTATACAAATGAAAAAATCAGGAAAAATCAGTTCCACTTTGAGGTGACGATATCATCAATTTCGCTTTCTTCGGCCCTGAAATTTTCTTTTTTCCATGCGGCAATTTTTTTGTCACGAAGATTTTCAAGAACCTTGCAATTTTTCATGGCATCCCGCATTTTTTCCCTTTTTTCTTCCGTAATGACCTGAGCCTGTGCTAAAGAAATCAAGGCTTCTTCTTTTTGCTGATTCAGGAAGCGGAAATAGTTCTGGGCGGCCAACATTCCCGTAATATCTTTTGCCTCATCGGCGGCACGCACGTTCTCGGCATAAGAGCGGGCAAGAGTATCCAGGTTATCCTTTATTTTTGTCTCTTCGGCAACGGCCTTTCCCAGCTCCGCCTCAGCCTGTTTTTTTTCAAATTCACGGAAATCAAGGACTTTTTGCAAAGAAAAATTAAATCGCTTCATAGGCTAGAGTTTGTCCGCAACATCAGAAATCGCCGTAATCTGACCGGGCAGGTTCGTCTCAAATGCCCCGCTTGCCTTTGCGTTGGCATCGGTGACATTTTCTTCCTTGTGCTCGAGAACAAGCTGGGCCACAGTCTTTCGGTTTGCCCCGGGATTTTCCACATATTCCTCATCAGGAATCTCAATTTCTGCCAGGGCGGAAATTTTCTGCAGGGTGTCTTCTATGTCGCAGTGCTCGTCCTCTTCCTGACACAAAAATTCTTCGATGGCATCATGCTTGTCGATGGCAAGGTCAATCTCAGCGTTCGCCCCTTTCTGGTAAACACCGGCGCTAATCATGTCACGGTTGTCCTCGTAGATTGCCACGAGACGGCTGATTTTAGTAACCGCCTTCAAGGTCTCACGGCCAGAAACACGGCGGGCAAGACGGCTTATGGACTGAAGGACATCAATGGCCGGGTAATGACGGGCCTGAGCCAGCTTTCGGCTCAAGACAATATGACCGTCAAGGGTACCTCGCACTTTATCGGTAATCGGCTCGTCCATGTCGTCTCCGTCAACGAGAACATTATAAAAAGCCGTGATTGAGCCTTTGTCATTCGTTCCTGCCCGCTCAAGGAGCTTTGGAATCAAGTCAAATACGCTTGGAGGATAGCCCCGCTGAGCCGGAGCCTCGCCTGTTGAAAGGCCTATTTCTCGCTGGGCATGGGCAAAACGGGTCATGTTATCCATCATAAGCATGACGTCTTTTCCCTGATCACGGAAATATTCGGCAACCGCTGTGGTTACATAGGCAGCCCTGAGACGGCATATTGAAGGCGTGTCGCTGGTCGCAACGATGATTACGCTTCGTTTCATTCCCTCTTCACCCAAATCACGCTCGATAAAATCGTTTACCTCGCGGTTTCGTTCGCCAATCAGGCCAATTACATTAATGTCGGCGTTCGTGTTTCGGGCAATCATAGAAAGAAGGGTCGATTTTCCGACACCAGAACCTGCAAAAATGCCAAGACGCTGGCCTTTTCCGCATGTAAGAAGGGAATCAATGGCACGAACACCCGTTACAATTCGCCTGTCAATCGGAAGTCGGTTAATAGGATCTGGAGGAGAAGCCAGAACTGGATAATATTCAGTGACATCAAGAGATCCTTTTCCGTCGATTGGAGTTCCTGTTGCATCAATGACCCGCCCGAGAAGATTTTTTCCGACAGGAACTTGCAGGATATGGCCGCTTGCTACGATTTCACAGCCGATTTCTATTCCCGTGGTGTCGGCATAAGGCATTAGCTTTACGGTTTTTCCCACAAAGCCCATGACTTCAGCCAAAACTTCCTTGTTTCGTGAAGGAATTTTGATAGTGCAAATTTCACCAATAACAGAACGAGGGCCGTTACTCTCGATAACAAGCCCTTTTACGGCCGTAACATGGCCAGTATATAGAATCGTCTCAGTATGTTTGATTGTATTTAAATATTTATTAAAAAAAGACTCCATTTACCCCACCCCTCGAACAAAAATTACATCCATGTAATTTTTGTTCGTTCGAGAAAATTCTGTTCACCTAAAGGCAAACAGAATTTTCTCTCCCGTCTTTTTCCCTGCATCCTGCAGGGCCTTTGACTTGATTTTAACCTTCGCTTACAGACATCGGCTCGTTTTTGTTTATTGTCTTGACCGGTGAGATTTCGAGAATTGCACTCTCAAGTTCGCTCAGCTGGCTCTGGATTCGGGCATCGATTGCGCCGAAGTCAGTCTCAACTATACAGCCCCCCTTCTCTACGGAAGAATCTTCAAGAACTGTAATAGCCTGAATATTTTCGACCTGCTTGATAAAGTCCTGGGTATGCTCGCTCGTAAGTTTTACATCAGCAAGATTTACCCGGATGGTAACTTCGCCCCGGCCTTTTACTTTTTTTAGAGCCTGAAGAATATTGGCCATGACAACGGATTTTTGGTTTTCAGAGATGATTTTTACGACTTTTCGGGTCATCAGGATTACAAGCTCGACAATCTGCTGCTCAGTTTCACTAAGAATTTCCTCTCGGCGAGCCATGACTCCTTCAAGAATCTTGTGGGTTCGCTCGATAAGACGCTCAACCTCTCCCTGACCGGCAGCAAAGCCTTCTTCACGCCCCTTGTTCAAGCCTTCTGAATAGCCGCTTTTTTTGAGAGAATCCTGCTCAACCTTTGCCTCTTCGATAATTCGGGCAGCCTCTTCCTGAGCCTTTCTGATTATTTCCTGTGCGTTTTGTTCCGCCTCGTTTTTTACCACCTGAGCGTGGTCAGTCTGTCTCTTTACTTCGGCAAAGGCGGCATCCTCGGCTTTTTTTACGATTTCGTCAGCCCTGGATTGAGCCTCCGTAAGCATATTCTGCTTTTCTTGCTCCCACTGAGCCTTAAAGGCCTCAGCTTCACGACGCAAATCATCGGCAGTAGGACCAGTGTATTCGGGTACGACTTCCTCAACGACCTCTTCCACAGGTTTTGCAAATTCATGGACAAGCTGGAGCTTGAATTCGCCCTCTTTCGGTTTTAGCTCGCCAGGTTGAAATAATGTCTGCTGAAATAAATTCCTTGCCATGAATAAACCCCTATTTTACGATTAGACCACCAGTTCGTCCTCACCGCTTCGAGCGATGACGATTTCACCCGCATCTTCCAGACGACGGATAGTAGAAACGATTTTCTGCTGAGCTTCCTCGACATCCTTCAAGCGGACAGGTCCCA
>DGTW01000002.1 GCA_002393835.1 Treponema sp. UBA4326 | reverse complement strand
ACTGCTCACTGCTCACTGCTAACTGCTACTTGCTAACTGCAACCTGCTAATTTATAATTGTGTCTATGCGTAAATTCTTACTTTTTTTCGCCGCCCTTTTTTTTCTTTATTTTCCGGCTTTTTCTGAAATAATCACTTCTGAGAAATTCAATTATTCCATCGATTTTCCTGAAGGCTACCAGATTGAGGACATGGAGGAAGACGAGACCAGCGTTATTTTTAAGAACAAGTATCTTGCTGCCCATGCCTTGATTCGCATTTGGGAAAGCGGTAAGTTCAAGTCGTCGGACGAGGCACTCAAAAACACGCTGGACCGGCTTAAAGCAAAAAGCGAATACAGTCAGGCCACATGGAGGCGACAGAAATGCACTATCGCTTCTTTTGAAAGCCCTCTATTGCTGCCGGAGGAGGCGGCTCAGGGCTGGGGAGCCTGCATTCCCCTTCCGCAAAAAAAAGGCTATCTGACCATTCTTTCATACTCGCCCAAAAAGACCTATGAAGCCCTGGCTCAAGTTCTCATTTCACTGCTGGACTCTGTCTTGATAGATGCCGGCTCTTTCCGGGAACCTGGCTTAATTACCAGCGCCTTCTACCCCAGGAACAAGGCGAAAAAGATTTCACTTGCCATTGGCTCACACAAGATTCCGAGCCAGATTGACTCCATTGATGCCGAAGCAAGCCAGTTCGTTATTGACCGAGAATTTGCGATTTTTTCTTTTTACGCATCAAACAAGCTGCCTGAAACCTTTGACGCATGGCTCCGTTTTTACCGTCTTTTGGCCAGAGACTCAATGGAGAGGGTCAAAAAAGTTTCCTTCGACATCTACACAGCCTTAAAAGATGAATGTGAAAAAAAGGACAAGGAGAACCCGGAGGCTGCCCTGGCCCAGATTCTTTTAAACTGGAGTCAGGACTTCAAATACGAGCGAAAATCATCCACGGCGGACAAGGCCGACATAGAGAGCATTCCAGCAATTCTCGAAGGCGGCTCCAGCGACTGCGACGGTCGTTCCCTGCTTTTGATGTGCATCCTGAAAAATTGCTCCGTTGACAGCTGTATGTTCATTTCAGCCCAGTACAGCCATGCCCTTCTGGGAGTTTATTTTCCGGACAAGCAGGGGCAGACAATAAAGGTTGATGACGGTCTGGCCGGAAAAGAATACCTGGTCGGCGAGACAACTGCAAAAGGCCTTACACTGGGGCTGATGCCCGCCAGCATGGCTGACCGCAAGCATTGGATGGCCGTTGAATTGCCTTAGGAAAGCCCTTCCCTAAAATACATTTTTGTGCTATAGTCTTTCCTACAAATCGGGCTATAGCGCAGCTGGTTAGCGTGCTTGTCTGGGGGGCAAGAGGTCTCGGATTCGAATTCCGATAGCCCGACTTTAAGCGGATTCCAAAATGGAGTCCGCTTTTTTTTGCGCTAGGTAGGGAGCGACCCCGAAGGGGGCAAAACCTGTGAGACAGGTTTTGAGCGACTCTCGGAAAAATCTGAGATTTTTCCGCGGTTCACGCTAGGGTATGGAGCCCCAAAGTAGCCGGAGGCTATGAGCGTGAGCGAAGGGCGGAAAGCCCGACCCGAAGGGGAGCGCCCAACTGCTAACTCCTAGCTCCTAACTCCTAACTCCTAACTCCTAATTGCTAACTTCTAATTATTTCATTATAATTATAGAACTATGTTAGACAAAGTTTTATCCGTTATTTTCGGCTCTCAGAACGAGCGTGATGTAAAAAAATTAATTCCAATCGTAAAGGCAATCAACGACAAAGAAGAATGGGCAAAATCCCTTGCCCCCGAAGATTTCCCAAAACAGACACAGATTTTTAAGGAAAGACTTGCAAAAGGCGAGACTCTTGATGATATTCTGCCTGAAGCATTCGCACTCTGCCGAGAGGCCGCCTTCCGTGTCCGTGGCGAGCGTGCTTACGATGTTCAGCTCATGGGCTCAATCAATTTGCATCAGGGTAAAATCACCGAAATGAAGACTGGTGAAGGTAAGACCCTCGTTGCCGTTGCCCCGGCCTACCTCAACTCCTTAAGCGGTCTTGGAGTTCATGTCGTTACCGTAAACGATTACCTGGCCGAGCGAGACGCAAACACCATGCGTCCGGTTTTCTCTTACCTTGGAGTTACGGTGGGAACGATTCTGTCTAACATGGATAATGCCGTCCGAAAGGAAAACTATAACTGCGACATCACATACGGAACTAACAACGAATTCGGCTTTGACTACCTGCGTGACAACATGCAGATTGAGCTTTCAAGAAAGGTTCAGCGGGGCTTCAACTATTGTATCGTCGACGAAATCGACTCTATCTTGATTGATGAGGCCCGTACTCCGCTTATTATTTCCGGAGCCGGCGAGGACGATACTTTTAAATTCTACGAAGTTGACAAATATGTAGATTTGTTCGAGGAAGCCGAAAAAGACCCGAAAACCGATGACTACTACGATGAAGTCAACATGACCCCGGAAGAGCGTGAGGCTTTGAAGGGCGACTATAAAATCGATGAAAAATCAAAAAGGGTCTCTTTTACTGACAAGGGTATGAACAAGATTGACTCTATCCTTCATCAGCACAATTTGATTTCTGCCGAGACCACAGTTTTTGACGAAGAGAACTTTGAGTACGTTCACTACTTCACTCAGGCAATCCGAGCCCACAAACTCTACAATAAAGATGACGAATATGTAGTCCGAGACGGAAAAGTTGAGATTGTTGACGAATTCACAGGCCGTATCCTTGAAGGCCGCCGCTATTCAGACGGTCTTCATCAGGCAATCGAGGCCAAAGAGCATGTAAAAATCGCCCAGCGAAACCGCACTATGGCGACAGTCACCTTCCAGAACTTCTTCCGCATGTACACAAAGCTTTCGGGCATGACTGGTACGGCGGCAACCGAGGCTGTGGAGTTCCAGAAAATCTACAAACTTGATTGTGTCGTAATTCCAACAAACCTTCCGGTTGCACGAATTGACGAGCAGGACGAAGTTTACCTCAACGAAGAGGACAAATGGAACGCAATCGTAAAGGAAATCCGGGATGCCCACACAAAAGGCCAGCCTGTTCTGGTCGGTACGGTCTCAGTCGAAAAATCTGAGCATCTTTCGGCTCTCCTCACACGAAACGGAATCAAGCACGAGGTCTTAAACGCAAAAAACCATGCCCGGGAGGCTTTGATTATCGCCGAGGCAGGCGCTAAGGGAGCCGTAACTGTCGCAACCAACATGGCAGGTCGAGGTACTGATATTAAGCTGGGCGGAAGCTATGAGCAGCGAGCCTTGAGCAAGGTCGGAACAGATGCAAGCCCCGAAGAATATCAGGCAGCGGTAAAGGCCGAAAAAGAAAAGTGGCTCAAAGACTACGAGGAAGTAAAGGCTCTTGGCGGTCTCTATGTAATCGGTTCTGAGCGGCACGAGTCACGACGAATCGACAATCAGCTTCGCGGTCGTTCTGGACGACAGGGAGATCCTGGACGAAGTAAATTCTTCATTTCAATGGACGACGACCTCATGCGTCTTTTCGGCGGCGAGCGAATGAAGAACATTATGAAGCGAATCGGAATGGAGCCGGGAGAACCAATCTATCACCCATGGCTCACAAGGGGAATCGAAAAGGCCCAGAAGAAGGTCGAAGAGAGAAACTTTGAAATCCGTAAAAATTTGATTGACTACGACGATGTTTTGAACGAGCAGCGGGAATTCATCTACAAGCAGAGGGACGATATCCTTGCCGACGATAACCTGAGCGAACGAATTATGACCACCGCAAAGGATTATCTTGACGACTGGTTCTACGATTATGCCCACTCAAAGAAGGGAGAGGGTGTCAAGGAACTTACAGAAAACATCAAGAGCAACTTCGGCGTAATGCTTCCACCGGAAATGCTCTCTGAAGACAAAGTTCTTGCCCTTTTGCAGAACGACATCACCGAAAAGGAAACACTGGTCGGTCACGAGCAGTTCAACATGTTCATCCGCTACCAGTACATTCAGGCCATCGACCGAAAATGGCTCGACCAACTGGAATATCTGGACAGTTTGCGTGAGGCGGTTCATTTGCGAGGCTACGGCCAGCACAATCCTCTCACTGAATACAAAATCGACGGCTTCAACCAGTTCGACGCGATGATTGAAAAAATCCGCATTGAAATTGCAGGCCGGGTATTCAAAGTTCGCATTCAGATTAACCCAGCCCCACAGGCTCCCCGTCAGGCCATGCAGGGTAACGCCCAGCACTCAGAAGCCCAGAGCATGAGCGAGCAGGCAGCAGCCCAGGGTCGGGGCGAGGCAATGGCAAGAAATGCCCAGCAGGCTGCCGGCCGAACAATGGCAGGAGCAAGCTCAGGCAAGAGCGTAACAGTGGTAAGAACCGGCCCAAAAATCGGCCGCAATGACCCATGCCCCTGCGGGTCGGGGAAAAAATATAAAAATTGCCACGGTAGATAAGAAAAGCCGTGCACGGATGCACGATAAAAGCAGGGAGAGAATTTGCGCAGCGAATTCTCGTGCGAATCAGAAAATCC
>DGTW01000115.1 GCA_002393835.1 Treponema sp. UBA4326 | reverse complement strand
AGATTTCGCTTACTCTTAATCTTGACGGTACGGGAAAGTGTGATGTGGAAAATCCTATTGGATTTTTTGACCATTTGCTCCGCTCTTTCTGTAAGCACGGACTTTTTGACCTTTCAGGCTCTATCAAGGGCGACTTGAATGTTGACCAGCACCACACAATCGAAGACACGGGCATCGTTCTCGGAATGTGCTTTGCAAAAGCCCTGGGCGATTGTGCCGGCATTTACCGAAGCGGCTCTTTCCTTTACCCCATGGACGAAAGCCTGCTCCGTGCGGCAGTTGATTTTGGCGGGCGTCCTTTCCTTGTCTGCAATGCTGAGCTTTCAAATATTCCTCTTGTGAGCGTTCAGAATGGCAAAGAGGGCACTTTCCAGACTGATTGCTTCGACGACTTCTGGAACGGCTTTGTTCAGGCTGCAAAATGTAACCTTCATCTCGACACTTTGCGGGGCAGAAGCGACCACCACAAAATGGAAGGCCTTTTTAAGGCTGCTGCCCGGGCAATCCGTTCTGCTGTTGAAATTGACCCCCGGCGGAACGGCGAAGTTCCCAGCACAAAGGGCGTTATAGTCTAAAATTTAAAAATAATTTTAAATAAAACTGGCAAATTTTGGCTTTTAGGTTAAAATGGTTATATATTTCAACTAAAAAATCTTTGGAGGCTTTTTCAGGCCTGCAATATTGATTTTATAGGAGTTCTTTATGACCAATAAGACCAAAGCCTCTGCCGGCTTTAAGAGTATTCGTACCCAGCTTGTTCTGACTATCGGCCTTTTTCTTCTGGTGCTCCTTGCACTTTGTTCGGTCTTCATTCTAAAAAATGTTTCAAGCCGTTTCCGTAATGTTTCTGACAATTACCTCCACGAAATGGCTTCTTATTATTCAGAAAGTACCAAGGCCATTATTGCCCATGAATATGCCACATGTTCCGCTCTTAAGACTGTCGTGGAACAAGTTGAAAGCGTTCCTCCGGCACAGCGTCGGGATTTTGTGAACGCTGTTTTGAGGGAAGCCCTTGTGGCTAACGAAAATTTCGTTGATACATGGGTGGTTTTTGAGCCCAATGCGCTCGACGGCCTCGATTCTCAATACGCAAACACCGAAAATCATGATTCAACCGGGCGTTTTATCCCTTACTGGACCAAAGTCGGTTCAAAAATTGAATGTACCCCGCTTACTGATTACGAAAACGGTTTCTGGTATGTAAATCCCCTCAAAAGTCCTACGGGAATTCTTATTGACCCGAATCCTTACGAAATCGGCGGAAAAACTATCTGGGTTTGTGGCGTTGCTTTCCCGATTCACTCTAAGAGCGGAAAACCGATCGGCGTAATCGGTCTTGATATGTCGCTTGATACGCTTTCTTCGCTCCTTAAGCAGGTTAAAGTTTACGATTCTGGTTATCTTTCCCTCATTTCTGATTCCGGTCTTGTCGCTGTTGATTATGATTCAGCAAACGAGGGCCAGAATCTTGCGGAATATACAGATTCAGCAACCGGGGCAATTTTCAAGGAAAGCAAGTCATCCCTTCAGCCTTTTGGAATGACGGTAAAAGAAAATGGCGAGAGTGTCTACAAATATTATCAGCCATTCAAAGTTGAAGATGCGAAAGAAGTGTGGTTTTTGGGATTGAATGCCAAAGAGTCAGAAATTACTGCGGCTGCAAAAGCTGTTTTCTTCATTTCTACAGTTGCCTTTGTAATCACGACAATCATAATTCTTCTTGTCCTTTTTGTAATTATTCAGCGGGTCGTTAAAGAAATGAACAAGGGTGTTTCCGCAATGCAGAATATTGCCCAGGGTGACGGTGATTTGACTGTCAGAATGGAAGTCAAAACTGACAACGAGCTTGGAAAAATGTACAAATTTTTCAACCTCACCATCGAAAAAATTCAAAATTCCATCGCTCAGGTCAAAGAGTCAGCCGCAAACCTCACGGAGCAGGGCAATGCTCTCGGGGACAGCATGAATGACACGGCGGCAAGCGCAAACGAAATCACGGCCAATATTGATTCAGTGAACAAACAGGTTCAGCAGCAGGGAAGTAATGTTCACGAGGCTCAGGCTGCCCTTGGTTCAATCAATAACAGCGTGAATGATTTGGTCGCAAATATTCAGAGTCAGAGTTCAAGCGTCGTCGAGTCTTCTTCCGCCATTGAGGAAATGGTCGCAAACATTCGCTCTGTCACTGGAATTCTCGAAAAGAACGGAGGCACAATCAAGGCACTGGAGAATTCTTCGGAATCAGGCAAGGTCAGTATCAATAATTCTGTTGAGGCAATCAAAAAGATTCAGGAACAGTCGGGAACGCTTCTTGAAGCAAGCAAAATTATTCAGGCAATTGCGAGCCAGACCAACATGCTGGCAATGAATGCGGCAATCGAGGCGGCACACGCAGGCGAAAGCGGCAAGGGCTTTTCTGTTGTCGCAGATGAAATCCGAAAACTGGCCGAAGACTCAAACAAGCAGGGCAAAAACATCACGAATAACCTCAAGGTAGTTCTTGCAAGCGTCAAGGAAGTCACAGATTCTTCAGTTCAGCTGCAGAATCAGTTCAACGAGATTTACGACCTCACCCAGACTGTTGCCCGTCAGGAGCTCACGATTATGAACGCAATGCACGAGCAGTCAGAGGGCGGCGAGCAGATTCTTGAGGCAATCAAGCAGATTCAGGATGTAACGGCCAGCGTAAAGGGTTCAAGCAATGCCATGGAAGATGCGACCCAGGCAGCGAATGTCAAAATGGAAAATCTTATGCGTCTTACCGAGGAAATTACAGCCAGCATGGATGAGATGTCAATCGGTATTGAGTCAATCAACAAGTCAATCAATACCGTAAATGACATGACTCACAAAAATACCCGCAGCATAGAGTCTCTTGGAGAGGCTGTCAGTAAATTTAAGGTGTAAGGCGGCTAAATCATACTTTCAAAAGAACAAATAATGAACTAGAATGTTCCAAGAGGTAAAAATATGGACGGAAAAGAAGAAATTTTGGATTTGCTGCGCGAAAATGCCCGGCTTTCAGTTGAAGATATTTCGGCTATGACAAAAAAATCAGCCGATGAGGTAAAGGCAATCATCAAGTCTCTGGAAGACGAGGGAATTATCTTAAAATACGCCGCCATTGTGAATCCTGAGAAGGATGTCTGCACAAAGGACAAGGTTCGGGCTGAAATCGAGATTCAGTGCCAGCCGGAGCGTGAGCACGGATTTGACGCCCTTGCCGAGCGAATCTACCGCTTCCCGCAGGTTAAGTCACTTTACCTTATGAGCGGCGGTTATGATTTGAAGGTCGTGATTGAGGGAGACGATTTGCGCGAGGTCGCTCTTTTCGTTGCCCAAAAGCTCTCAACCCTGGAAGGAGTTCGCTCAACAAAAACTCACTTCCTGCTCAAAACTTACAAAGAGAACGATGTTCTTTATGTTGAGGATGAAAGTGACCGCCGTGAAGGTGTCATGGCATAGCTTGCGGGTTTTGTTTTCTTAAAATTTGACGCGGCATACGCCGCTTTGTGTCGTTTGCATGAGTTGAAATTATTAACACGCCGCTCATGCGGCTAGTGCATCCGTGCCGCTAAATGGAGCATACCATGAACACAAGATTCAAACAAAATGCCAAGGTTTTTGACATTGTTATAACGGCAGTGGGCGGGATGGTCTCTGTGGGCGTTATGCTTTACGCTGTGTTCCATTTCGGACTTAAGGAATCATGGCCAGAGCTTGTGCTCAATCTCTTTTACATTGCCTGTCTTGTGATGATTTGGATGTACTTCTTTAACCGTCTTGATACACAGCGATTCAACTACTGGTGTTCTGTTTCGGTGGGTATCACGGTGCTTCTGCGCGACATTCTCTTTGCTCCCCGCTTAGCCTTTTATCCTTTGCATTTAGCTTGTCTTACGCTATCGGTTCTTCTGCTTTGTACGCTCACTTTCTTCTATGCCCGTAAAAACTGGAAGAGCTACACCAAACGCAACCTGTGGGCAATCTGCATCATCGATGTGATTATTGCCGCACTTTATAACCTCGATATTTGTCTTGAACCAGCCGACGAATACACAAATTATCTTTTGACAGAAATCTGGATTCGTCCCACAATTACCTACGGACTTGTGGCCTGTTTCGTAACGGAAGCTAAAAAATCAAGTAAGTAATTTTTTTTCAATAATTAGGAGCTCCTGATATGAATTTCACGCTGGAAGAAAACTTAGTTATTAGCCCCGAAGGAAGAATCACTGCCGAAAATGCAAAACAGCTCGAAGCTGAGATTCAGGATATCATCAATAAGCATCCGGGGCTTACACCAGTCTTCGATTTGGAGCGGGTAGAATACATTTCCAGTGCAGGACTCAGAATGTTCCTTGTTTTCTCAAAACAGTTTGTGGAAAAACTCACAATCCGAAATGTTTCATCCGAAATTTACGAAGTTTTTTCTGTGACAGGTTTTACTTCCCTGCTGAATGTAGAAAAAAAACTCCGGCAAATTTCCGTAGAAGGATGCAATGTTCTTGGCCAGGGGGCTTTTGGCAAAGTTTACAGAATTGACAGTGAAACAATAGTAAAAGTTTATAATGGCAAAAATTCAAAGGAAGAGATTGATGATGGTCAGGCTCGTGCCAAATATGCCTTGATACGAGGGGTTCCGACGGCGATTGCCTTTGACCGTGTTCGTGTCGGCGAAAATGACGGTGCCGTATTTGAGCTTCTGGATGCAAAAACTTTTCAGGAAATTGTGTCGGCTCAGCCAGAGCGGCTTCCGGAAATGACAGAGCTTTATTTTCAATTTCTTCGTCAACTGCATGAATTAACTGCAGAAAAATCTGGAGACTTGGAAGACGCAAGGAAAATTCATCTTAGATGGCTGGATGGCGTTAGAGGACTTATGCCGGATGAGGTTATTGATGGGCTTTCTTCTCTTATTCGTGCCATGCCGGAGGATCTTCACATTGTTCATGGTGATTTGCACATGAAAAACCTGATGCTGTGCAACGGCGAGCCGATGGTAATTGACATGGACACCCTGTGCGTCGGCAACAAAATTTTTGACATTGGAAGGCTTACGTCTTTTTATAAAATCACTGGTGAATTTCACAAAGGCTTTGAGCAGGAATTCTTTAATTTTCCGACAGGAACTTGCGACTATATTTTTGAAAAGCTTATGGAAATCTATCCTGACCCCAGGGAGCAGGCAAAACTGATGCTGGTAGGCTACCTTAACATGGCGGAAGTTTTGGCACACTACTTCAAAAATGAAATTGAAATCAGGAATGCCGTTCTTCAGAAGTGTGCCGGCTTTATGGCCGGGCTTTTGCCCAAGGTAGATTCACTTGTGCTGTAATTCTGCCTTAGAACACGCCAGGCCACTTTCTTTTTAATACTTTCCTGTTGCGACATCGACAATGCCTGTTATGAGACCCACGGTCGCACCAACTGCCATGCCTATGACGGCTCCTCCGCCTCCACCGCAAACAACGCCGACTCCGCCAGCCAGGAGACCGTCAACGACTATTTCAGCGACGATGTGGAGGGCTGCGCTAAAGATGTTTTTCCAGCCGCACCAGCCACCTGTTACGCAGTCAAGTTCATCTTCCGTAAGCTCGAAAGTGCCTTCTGAAAATTCACAGCCTGAAAAGCCGACCTGCTGACTTACAAGGTCAAATTGCTTTTGAAGTTCGCCAATCTCAAACTGGGGGCAAAATGCATGAACCCGGTTCATTGCTTCGCAGGGTGTGTCAGAGCTTTCTATAATTTCTGATAACTTTTCGGTAACTGCCGGAGAAATTCCTGTTTTCTGCATTTCTGTCTTAAAATCATCTTTCGTCATATTACTTATTCCACTCCTTTAAATCTATTTGCTAATTTATACGACATTCATTTCAAAAAGGCCAAAAATTCAGTTCTATTTTCCATTCAACTGTCCTCAGGGCCTCCGCATTATAAACCGTACTGTCTAAAAATGGCTCCCAGTCGTAAAAA
>DGTW01000154.1 GCA_002393835.1 Treponema sp. UBA4326 | reverse complement strand
GATTCAGCCTCCAATCATGAAGCTTCTTACTTCTAAAAAAGAACGCCTCATCAAAATGCCAAACCCACGTGCAGTCCCAAAAATGGAGAAGGTTCTCTTCCCACTCATGCTCCTCATCCTTACAATTCTCTTGTTGCCACCTGCAGCTCCACTTATCGGTATGCTTGCATTCGGTAACTTCGTTAAGGAATCAGGTGCCGCTCAGCGACTTTCTAAGACAATGGAAAATGAATTGATGAACATCGTTTCTATCGTTCTTTCATTGGGTGTCGGCTCTCAGATGACTCCAGAGAAAATCATCAAGGGTGAGTCTGTTGGTATCATCATTCTTGGTTTGGTTGCATTCGCTGTTGCTACAGCAGGCGGTTTGCTCATGGCAAAACTCATGAATATCTTCTTGCCGAAAGGCAAAAAAATCAACCCGCTCATCGGTTCAGCTGGCGTTTCAGCAGTTCCAATGGCAGCCCGCGTTGCAAACAAAGTCGGTCAGGCGGAAGATCCTTCAAACTTCCTCTTGATGAACGCAATGGGGCCGAACGTCGCAGGTGTCATCGGTACCGCCATGGCAGCCGGTGTATTTATCGCCACTTACGGTGGGTTGCGCTAAGGCAACTTGCAGTGGTTTAAGATAAGAATCAAAACACGAATTGGCACTAATTTAACTAATTCACACTAATTAGGATTTAATTTGTGTTGATTCGTGTAATTCGTGTTTTTTTATGAAATCCAGCTTTCTGCACTTTATCCTTGCTTTTCTTCTCTTGTTTTCAGCTCCACTTGGAACAAGTGTGCAGACGGCATTTCTTGATTCTTCCGACGACATAAAAGTCCTTACGATTCATTCTTCAAGCCGGGAACTTACACCCCTGCTTGTGACTGAATCAAAAATCATTGAGCGAACTCTTGTCCGCTCTCAAAAAAAATCAGCGAGTACGCAGGAATTCAACCACGAATCTTTCTGTGCTTCCGCTGATTTTTCTTTTTCTTTCACTTCTTTTACAAGCAGTACGATTCCGTCTTCAAGAATCCTGCTTCTTCCAAAATCCCTTCAAACTGTAATTTTTCTCCAAACCCTCATCTAGATTAACTCCCGCTTTTTCAATTTTATTCTTAATTTCCATTTTTTCTCGGAGTTTTTATGGCTGGTGCTATTGTATTGATTGCCATCTTTGTCGTGACGACCGTGTGTTGCATTATTTTCTTTAGATAACGACAAGGATTTTATATGAAAAAATTTTTCTCCCCGCAAATCCTTACGGAGAGCAATGATTTGTTCGCATCGCTTATTGATTTGATTGACAAAAATTATATAAGAGACAAAAAACAGATTCTTTCTGATATTTTGTTTCGCGAGTCTTTGAAGGGCGGAAAATCGACTTCTTTTGGAAAGGTTTTCGTTCATACGGCTCGCACAAGCGGAATCTCTGCATTTTGCCTTGCTTGCAGTCAATCTCTTGATGGGCACCTTGAAATTCTTCTTTTGTGGAATGAAATGACTGAGCATATCCTTGATAAACTTTCGAAAATCTCACATTTCCTGCAGAAATCTGCAAAGAAAAACTTCACAAGCGGGCAAATCATTTGTGAACTTAAAAAATTATAGAGGTGATTTTATGTTATTCGGACTTATTGCCATTGTTTTAATCGTTGTTTCTGCTGTCGTCTTTTCGATTCTGGGAGTTGCCGTTGACAACTTCGGTGACAAGTGCATCGAGATGATTGACAGAAAGAAATAATTCATAAAAAACTAACCACAGATTACACAGATGTCACAGATTTTTATTTTAATCTGTGATAATCTGTGCCTCTCTGTGGATGAATGAAATAGCACGGAGTGTGATTCGTGTTTTTATTTACTGACTGCCCGGAAGGATTCGACCAACTCTTTCGTAAGGAAGATTTTTTCGATTCCGAATGAGCGGAGATTTTCATTCCAGTTGATTGTGACGGCGACCCCGGTTTTACCGGTCTGGAAGGGAGTTTTTTCCTGGCCGTAAAGGGAGATTATGTCGTAGTCACATTCATCGGAAATTTGCCTTGCAAAACCCGCCGCCAGAAATGTGGCCACGAATTCCTCCAGAACTTCAGACTGAAAGAAATTTATCTTGTGCTTTGTGTCAATGTTCATGCCTGAAAGAGCACCAAAGAGAAATGAATCGAACTTGATGTAGGCGCTTGCATCGCCAAACTGTGCGTGATAGATAAAGTCGTTGTCGGTGAGTCTGTCAAAAAACTCATCGACATTCTGTTCTTCCATTGATTTTACGGTGAGTTTCCTTATTTTTGGCTCGCCGAATTTTTCCCTCAGGGCAAGTTTGAAATACTTGTAGACGGATTTGCAGACTGAAAGAAGCTCTTCCTTTTGTTTTTCTGACAGAAAAGGATTCAGCGGGTAATGCTTTTTTTCGATGGGCTTTGAGGCATTTTCTGTCTGGATTCCCAGAAGTTTATCAACTTCTGCCTGTGAGAGTGCTACCGTATTGTTTTCCATATAATATAGTGTATAATAGGTTGAAATAAATTTAAAGAAGAATCGGAGTGAATTTATGAAATCTGACAAAAGTGGTTCAAAGGTAAAAAAGCCTTCGAAAATCAAAAGAATCTGCCTTGCCGTCATATCATTTTTTACAAAAGTTCTTTCAAAAATCTTCTTTAAGATTCTTCTCCTTCTTATTCTTTTTGCCTCTCTTTTCTTTGCCTCAAGGCTCGGCTGGCAGAAATTGATTGAGGTCAAAACTGAAAAAAGTCATGCCTTCGTTTTCCGGGAACTTGAGAGATGCTCCGAGCTTATTACGGCAAAAACGACCTATACTGACATAATATCAATAAAAAAGACCAGAATTGCAGGTTTCGCAAAGTCATTCAGCATAATAAAATACACGGGCGTTATCAGGGGCGGTATCCTCGACATAGGAAAATCGAAAATCACCGTCACTAAAGGCGGGAAGGCTGTCAAAGTGGAGCTGCCCCCTGTCGAAGTCCTTTCCAACGATATTTCTCAAATCGAAGTTTTTGATGAGAGCAGGAGCATTTTCGTATCAATCTCGGTAAAGGAAATTATGGAGGAAATCCGCTTCAATCAGGAGAC
>DGTW01000316.1 GCA_002393835.1 Treponema sp. UBA4326 | reverse complement strand
CCGCAAAAATATTGTGGGAGAGACCACGCGTCTTGATTTCAATCTTTCGGACTTTCTTTAATAATTCGCTCGCTTCCATTCAACTATGTATAATGCACAATGCATAATTCACAATGCACAATTAATTTGAATTTCCAAACTCATACCTCCTAATTCCTAATTCCTAATTCCTAATTCCTAACTCCTAACTCCTAACTCCTAACTCCTAACTCCTAACTCCTAACTCCTACCTCCTACCTCCTAACTCCTAACTGCTCATTGCTAACTCCTCATTGCTAATTTTCTTATCTGTGTTACAATATCAGAATGATTGAACGAAAAACTGGCATTGCAGTACCACTTGCGGCCTTGAGAACTGATGAATCTCCTGTAATCGGCGAATTTTCATCCCTCATCAAATTTGCCAATTTTGCTTCCAAGGCGGGGCTTTCCATAATTCAGCTTCTGCCGGTTTTGGACACGGGAATGCAAAGCTCGCCCTACTCTTCTCTTTCGGCCTTTGCCCTTCACCCCATGTACATCTGCCTTTCCCTTCTTGAGGAATTCTCAAAATGCTACGACAAGGACCAGTCTTTCAGGCGCACTTACGATTCCTTCATTCAGCATAAAAAAGACGAGAGATTTGACTACACCCTTATCGTCAACATCAAAGATTCACTTTTACGAAAAATTTACGCAACCATTTCACATTCACGGGGCAGCAAAAAAACGGAAAAAATGCGGGAAAACATTCTCACTTTCATCAAAGAAAACGAAGACTGGCTTCCTTTTTACTGCGTTTACAAATATTTCAAGCAGCAGTTTTTGCAGGCCAGCTGGAAGGAATGGGAAAGAGGCCTTCAAAAGCTCACAAAAGAGCAGATTCTTGAAGTCTGGAAGGATTCTTCCCTAAGAAAAGAGCTTTATTTTTATGTCTGGGAGCAGTTCATCGCCTTCAAGCAGTTCAAGATTGCCTCCGACTATGTAAAAAGTCTTGGAATCACCCTCAAAGGCGACCTTCCCATTCTGCTCAACGAAGATTCCTGCGATGTCTGGGCTTTCGGTAATGTCTTTAATCAGAAGGCTCGGGCCGGCTCCCCTCCTGACGGCGACAATCCCACGGGTCAGAACTGGGGCTTTCCCTGCTACGACTTTGCTTCCCAGGAAAAGGACGGCTTTAAATGGTGGCGGCGAAGAATCAGCATTGCCTCAACCTTTTTCACAGCCTACAGACTGGACCACATTCCGGGCTTTTTCAGACTCTGGACAATTCCCGAGGGGGAATTTACGGCTGAAATGGGGCACACGGAGCCTTATTCGGCAATAAGTGAGAGCGAGCTTATAAAAGCAGGTTTTTCAAAAGAAAGAATCCGCTGGCTCAGTCAGCCTCATGTTCCTACCGAAGATTTTATCCGTCTTATCGGAGACCCGAAGGCGACCAGAGAAATTCTGGGCACACTCTGCGACAGAATCGGCAGGGAAGAGCTCTGGCTTTTCAAACCCGGCATAAAATCTGAGCTTGACATCAAGAAAATCAACCTGGACAAGTACAATATCGATGTCTCAATTCAGTTCGAGATTTTCAGAAGACTGTCTTCATGGTGGAAAAACCGAACTCTAATCGAAATCTCAAAGAACAAATTCGTTCCACTTTGGAAATACGGCGAAACAAGAGCCTGGAACAGCCTTTCAGCGGACGAAAAAGAAGTCCTCTCAAAGATTTTTGAAGAAAATTCCAAAAAACAGGAAAAAGAATGGAAAAAACAGGCTGAAAAAATCTTTACCGCACTAAAAAGTGAATCAAAAATGACTGCCTGCGGTGAAGACTTGGGAGTCGTCATTCCCTGCATGGAAGAAGTTTTGGACGAATTTGAGATTTTAGGGCTTAAAGTCACGAGATGGTGCAAAAACTGGAACAAGCCGGAGCAGCCTTTTTCTGACATTCACGAGTTCCGCCCCTTGAGTGTGGTCACGCCAAGCGTTCACGATTCATCGACTTTGCGGGAATGGTATGACGCTGAGCCTAAGTACACTTTGATTGACGTTGCCCACCCCATGTCAGACGAATTCATCGACAACTCCCGGAAGTCACAGTCTGACTACTTCGTAATCGCAAAGGGAAGCGAGCAGTTTTCAGAAAAACTGGACCCAAAAACCTGCGAAAACCTTCTTAAAATCTATGCCAGTGCAAGAGGGGTCTGGTTCATTCCGCCTCTCATGGACTGGCTCTATCTTGATTCAAAATATTACGGCGAGAAGGCAAAGGACGAGAGGATCAACATTCCGGGCACTGTGTCTCACTTTAACTGGACCTGGAGAATGCCCGTAACAGTGGAAAAACTCTTTTCAAACGCAAAACTTATTTCAAAAATCAAAAAAATAGCAGAAATTCACCAGAAAACGGAGGATAAAGAATGAAAGACCGTCATCTTTATAAAGACGGCCACCTCGTCTCAGAAATCGGACTTGGAACATGGCAGCTTGGAACAAAATGGGGCGAGCCTTTCAACGAGGTCGAGGCAGAAAAGGTTCTCGATGAAGCATACAAAAACGGAATCACAATGATTGATACGGCTGACTGCTACAACGGCGGTAACAGCGAAAAGACAATCGGAAAATTCCTCAAAAAACATTCAGAAAAGTTCACGGTCGTCACAAAATGCGGCCGCTGCTTAAATCCCCACACGGCCGAGGGGTACAACAAAGAGAACATCACGAACTTTGTTGAAGGAAGTTTAAGCAGGCTTGGTCTTGAAAAGCTGGATATGGTCCTGCTTCACTGCCCGCCAAGCCCGGTTTTTTCAAAAGATGAAGTTTTTGAAGCCCTGGATTCATTGAAGTCTGCCGGGAAAATCGCCTCTTATGGTGTCAGTATCGAAAAAGTCAGCGAAGGACTTAGTGCGATGAAATACCCCATCAGCGCAATCGAAGTCGTTTTCAATATGTTCCGCTTAAAACCAGCAGAAGAGCTTTTTCCCATGGCCAAAAATAAGGGGGTCGGAATCATTGCAAGAGTTCCACTGGCTTCAGGTCTTTTGACCGGCCGTTATGACGAAAACACCAAATTCGGCGAAAAAGACCACAGAACCACAAACAGAAATGGCGAGCGATTTGACAAGGGCGAGACATTCTCCGGCGTTGACTACGCCACAGGACTCAAGGCCGTAGCAGAACTAAAAGCCCTTTTTGGCACAGAAGACCTGATTCCCTATGCCCTCAAATGGATTTTGATGCACGATGAAGTAAGCGTGGTAATTCCAGGGGCCAGCAAGGCAAGTCAGGTAAGCTCAAATGTGCGTGCCGCCGAAATGCCAGAACTCTCAAAAGAGCAGATGGAAGGCGTAAAAGCCATTTACGACAAGTATATCAGGCAAAGCGTGCACGGACTTTGGTAAGGCATTTCTTGTGTCGTGGCCAGATTTTCGTCGATGACAAAAAATCCGGCCGTTGTTTTTCTGTCCTTTTCTGCAATTCACGACAAATTTTTAATGTCTTTTTCCTGAATTCGTTGTATAATAAATTCACTTGATTTTCAGAATTTTCGGGGGATTTTTGTGACCTATTCATACAACGAATTTCATATTTCAAAAACTGTTCGTGACGAATGTAGATTCAGCGACGGTCTTTTTGCTTCAAGCGGAAATGTCGTCCTTCAAAATATCAGGGCTGTCCGTGATTTTCAGGCCCGCTTCAATCAATATTTAATCAATCACAATAAAGTTCAGATTTCTGCAGGCACTCTCAATGCAATGGGTCTTCTCGACGAAATTTTCCACCTGGCCTGCTACACTTACCGCCGCCAGAAATATCAGGATTCTTTTAAAGGCCTCCTTTCTGAACTTGAAGGAAAATTCGGAAAACAAGCAATCCGATCAATGATTCTTGATTTCTGTGCTGAGTTTCCCCCAACCGAAGTTTACAAAGGCCACATTTCAATCGATGACTATCTCAACCTTGAGCTGACCGAAAAAAAGACAGGCCGCACCCGCACCAACTGGGAGCAGACTCTTGAAGAAATGCTCATGCTCCATCTGGACAACGAAAATCCTGCTTTCAAGCCATTTATCGACCTTTTTGATGATTCTAGCCTTCGAAAAAATCCAAAATGGAAGGAAGCCTGGACTGAGATTCAGTCTTATTTTAAAAAACTTCCTTACTGGGGCACTTTTGGCCACGACCTCATCTCATTTTTGCGGGAACCTGTCAATTTTGCCCCCGACAACATTCAGGAACAGCTGAACTATGTCCGCGTTCACTGGGCAGATTTGCTTATTCCGGGAGAGGGCGAAGGCGAAGATTACTGGCTTAAAAGACTTTTGAGCGGAAGTGATTTACTCAGCGAAGAATGGAAGCCTGCCTGGCACCCCACAAACGGCGGAAGTCCCGACATGTCTCCTCCCAACTACGATTATCTTATGCGGGAATACGAGCGATTCTCCGCCGACAAGGAATGGATGCCCCGCGTCGTCCTCATGGCAAAAACTGTCCTGGTCTGGCTCTACCAGCTTTCAAAAAAATACGGCCGGGAAATTAACCGTCTGGATCAGATTCCTGACGAAGAGCTTGATTTGCTCCGTGACGAAGGCTTTACCGGCCTCTGGCTCATAGGTCTCTGGGAGAGAAGCCAGGCAAGCCGCACAATCAAGCAGATTTGCGGAAACCCTGAGGCTGCGGCTTCGGCCTATTCTCTGGATGACTACGAAATTGCATGGAACTTGGGCGGCTGGGATGCTTTGTCGAATCTCCGCACCCGGCTCTGGCAGAGGGGAATCCGATTAGCAAGCGACATGGTTCCAAACCACACGGGAATGGACGCTCGCTGGGTCGTCGAAAAGCCTGATTTATTCGTTCAAAGGCGGGACAATCCCTTCCCCCAGTACACTTACAACGGCGTGAATTTAAGCCACGACAGCCGGGTGGCAATCTACCTTGAAGACCACTATTACTCAAAAAATGACTGCGCAGTCTGCTTTAAGCGGGTTGACACCACGACAGGCGAGACCCGCTATATCTATCACGGAAACGACGGCACCGGAATGCCCTGGAACGACACGGCGCAGATTGACTTTTTAAATCCTGTTGCCCGGGAAGAAGTCATGCAGAAAATCCTTCATGTGGCCCGAAACTTCCCTATTATCCGTTTTGATGCGGCCATGGTTTTGGCTAAAAAGCACATCAAGCGCCTCTGGTACCCGGAGCCAGGAAAGGGCGGCGACATCGCAACCCGAAGCGAATTCGCTCTTTCAGCCCAGGAATTTGAAAACAGGATTCCAAACGAGTTCTGGCGGGAGGTCGTTGACCGAGTCGCAAAAGAAGTGCCTGACACCCTCCTCTTAGCCGAAGCTTTCTGGATGATGGAAGGCTATTTTACGAGAACACTGGGAATGCACCGGGTCTACAACTCGGCCTTTATGAACATGCTCAAAAAGGAAGAGAACTACAAGTACCGCCAGACGGTCAAAAACACAATCAACTTCGACCCTCAGATTCTAAAACGCTATGTCAACTTTATGAACAACCCGGACGAAGAGACGGCCGTGGCTCAGTTCGGAAAAGGCGACAAATATTTCGGTGTCTGTACTTTAATGGTCACAATGCCGGGCCTTCCAATGTTCGGGCACGGCCAAATCGAAGGCTTTGAAGAAAAATACG
>DGTW01000126.1 GCA_002393835.1 Treponema sp. UBA4326 | reverse complement strand
CCTGTCTCACAGGTTTTGCCGGCTTCGCCGTCGCTCCTGAGGCGCTCGAAGCACAGCTTCGAGCGAGACTCGCTCAAAACTCACCTCGTGAGTTTTGCCCCCTTCGGGGTCGCTCCCTATGTCAATAGTAACATGATTTTCACCTATGCTTTGATGCAGAATTAAGTAAACTCTTGCATGGAGCGGTGATTTTCCTTGCTGATAATCTCAAAAAGGTGTATATTTTTAATATAATTAACCTCAAAAAGGTGTAGAAAATCATAAAAATTAAAGTCAAAAAGGTGTAGAAAACCAGAAAAAATTAAGGTCAAAAAGGTGCTCTTATGTATCGAAAGGCATATCAGGAACTATTGAATTGGAAAAACGAAGAAAAAGGCAAGTGTGCCATCATGATTGATGGAGCCAGGCGAATTGGAAAGAGCTACCTTGCCCTGGAATTCGCAAAAAATGAATATGATTCATACATACTCATAGATTTTTATGCCACTCCCGACGAAGTAAAGGAAATTTTTGAAAAATACCTTTCTGACTTGGATACATTTTTTCTGAGGATTTCTGCCTATTATTCCGTAAATCTTTATGAACGAAAGACACTTTTCATTTTTGATGAGGTTCAGTTTTTCCCCCGTGCCAGAGCTGCAATAAAATATCTCGTTGCCGACGGCCGCTATGACTTCATCGAAACCGGCTCCCTACTCTCAATAAGCAAAAATACCAAGGATATTTTGATTCCGTCAGAAGAAAGGCATTTAAAAATAAATCCCATGGATTTTGAGGAATTTCTTCTGGCCCTTGGAAATGAAAGCCTGCTTCCAGTCCTGAAGGACTCTTTTGAAAAGAAAATTCCGCTGGGCCAGGCCTTGCACAGAAAGGCAATGGATTTATTCCGGCTTTACCTGATTGTAGGCGGAATGCCCCAGGCTGTAAAAGAATATGTAGAGTCCAAGGACTTTGAGAGGGTTGACCGGATTAAGCGTGAAATTCTTGAGCTTTACCGCAATGACATAAAAAAACACGCAAAAGGCTCCGAACTGAAAGCAGAAGCCATTTTTGATGAAATACCAGCCCAGCTTTCAAAGCACGAAAAGAAATTCAAGATTTCCTCACTAAAAAAAGAGGCGAGAATGCGTGATTATGATGATGCCTTTATGTGGCTGAATGACTCAAGAATCGTGAACATCTGCTACAACGCCGACGAACCGAATATCGCACTAAAAATGAACATGACGAGGGCAAGCCTGAAATGCTACCTTGCGGACACAGGACTTCTAATCAGCCATGCCTTTGATGAAAATGGAATCATAAGTGAAGAGATATACAAGAAGCTTCTTTTCGGAAAACTTGAAGTAAACGAGGGAATGATTTTTGAAAATATTGCCGCACAAATGCTTACTGCAAGCGGCCATAAACTCTATTTCTATTCAAAATCAGATAACGAAGATGCCTCTTCCCGCATGGAAGTAGATTTTCTGATTACAAAGAATAAAGTCACAGCCCGCCACAACATTCAGGGAATCGAAGTCAAATCCACAAAAAGATACACCCTCGCTTCGCTGAACAAATTCAGGAAAAAGTATGAAGAATACGCCGGAAGCTGCTTTGTCCTCCACACCGCTGATTTCAGGGAAGAAAATGGCATAATCTATTTGCCAGTATATATGACCATGTTTTTGTAATCGGCCTATATTTCTGGCTCCCTGGGCGCATCCGTCTGCCTGCCGGCAGCCGGTCGGGCTTTTCGGGGTTCCGGCTTACGCCTTCATTCCTCCGTTCTGGTGGTTTCGACTCCGCTCAACCACCGCCACTTCGGAACTGCCCTTGCAGGCAGCCCCTACAATCCCTTGCGCATGGAAGCTGCGCAGGCGGGAAAATTAAATGACAGTTAATCGAACATAGCAGGCATGTGTATGCGCAATTGATTTTTGATTTGTTTTGAATAATTGTAGATGTTGTTGAGTCTTGTTTTTAATGTTAGTTCTGTAAACAAATCTGCATTGTTTTCATCAATCTGGGAATAGTTTTTAAGGAACTGAATTTTGTTTACACAGAACGAAATTGCCTGACGGATGGTTTTTGCTTCATGTAACTCTTCCTGAGAATTATTATCTTCTAATTCCAGTTCAAGATGTTCGATTTGTTCCTGCATAAGTTTTAGTTCTTCCAATGAACCGTCGGTTCCTAAAAGAATGAGCTGACCTGCGTCATTTTTCAAAAGTGGAGCAATTGCTTTTACCGCCCGCATTGTATTTTCCTTTGAAAAAGAATCTCTTTTGAAAGAATTTAAAATCTGAATATTGTTTACACATTCTGCATAAAGCGAACGGAATAAAATTGCTGCTTTTTGTTTTTTCTGTGAATCGTCTGGGAAAAACTTAAAAATCAAATCTATGAGTCCGATTGGTGATAACTCAAATAATGCCATTGTATATTTTCTCCTGCTTAAAAAAACTCCGCCCTGCCTTTACAGGACGGAACAAATTATTTCCTGTTAGTTTGTTTTTGCCGTAAAGTAGCCTGGGTTTTCTGTGCCGCCGTCTATGCGGGCATATTCCTTGTCTATTTTATCGCTGTCATATTTTGTTCCTGCACCACCTTTCAGCTCATTGGAAAAAAAGAACATATTGTCTGAGGTTTGAACTGCCTCTGTAACAAACTTATCTGATGCATAAATAGTTGTAAGTGAATCACAACCATCGAACATCCATCTCATATCAGTAACATTACTAGTATCAAAATTGCTAACATCCAGTGCTGTAAGTGAATCACAATCACTGAACATACTGCTCATATCAGTAACCTTGCTAGTGTCAAAATTGCTAACATCCAGTGCTGTAAGTGAATCACAACCACTGAACATACTGCTCATATCAGTAACCTTGCTGGTGTCAAACTTGCTCACATCCAGTGATGTCAATGCCCAGCAGTTTCTGAACATATAGCTCATATCAGTAACCTTGCTGGTGTCAAACTTACTCACATCCAGTGATGTCAATGCCTTGCACCAATCGAACATATTGCTCATATCAGTAACCTTGCTGGTGTCAAGATCACCTGTTTCTATGGAGACAGCATCAGACATATTACTGAAAAGGGAGTTTTTACCAT
>DGTW01000082.1 GCA_002393835.1 Treponema sp. UBA4326 | reverse complement strand
CAAACTCGCCTGAGCTTTGCTCACTGCGATGTTTGGGGCAGGTTCCCGATGGAAGGTGGCTTTTTTGTTTTACCCATTATTTCTTTTTATAATTTATTCTTGGCTTGTGACTTCTTTGTAGAACTCGCAGAAATCCTTTCGCTTGTCTTTTGTGAACTGAATGGCAGTGCGCGGGTGCTGGTTTAAGACACCAGTTAAGAGGTACTGCAAGTCGTAGCCCCATTTTACACCGGCTTCCTTAAGTGGGTTCATGTGTTCTTCAACGAATTTGATGACCGGGAAAAGCTTGAATTTCGGATTTTTTAAGAAGCCCAGCAAAAGTTCCATTGCACAGTTACCAGCCCCTCGTCCCATTGAGGCATAAGTTGCATCGAGATAATCAACTCCGTCTCCGGCGGCCTCGATTGTGTTTGCAAAGGCCAGCTTTTGATTGTCATGGGCGTGGATTCCAAGTTTTTTATTGTATTTTGCGGCGAATTCACCATAGATGTCGGCGATTCGGGCAATCTGCTCCGGGTAAAGGGAACCGTAGCTGTCAACGATGTAGATGACATCAGCGGCTGATTTTCCAAGCAAATCAAGTGCGACCTTCAAGTCTGACTCTTGAGAATTTGAAATTGCCATGATATTGCAGCTGACTTCGTAGCCCTTCTTTTTTGCATCGTCAATCATGTCGAGGGCACCCGGCATTTGATGGAGGTATGTGGCAACACGAATTAAATCGACCGGGCTGTTTGCCTTTTCCTGAATATCCTGTTTGTAGTTACAGCGGCCGACATCTGCCATAATCGCAATTTTTAAGTCGCTATTGTTGTCGCCAACTACAGAACGGATAAAATCATCGCTTGAGAATTTGCATGGACCGAATTTAGACTCATCGAACATTTCCTTGTCGGCACGATAGCCGAATTCCATGTAGTCAACACCGGCCTTAATGTTTGCTTCGTAGAGAGCCTTTTCAAATCCTTCCGGGAAGAAAAAATCATTGACCAAGCCGCCGTCACGCAAAGTTGCATCCACGACCTTAATGCTTGGCCGGAAATCCATCAATTTAGAAAGTTCTTTCATTTTAAGCTCCTGTTACTATTTATAGTATCAAAAAACAGAAGCTTTGAAAAGAGGGCTTGCTTTGAGAAGATTCTTATTACAGGAATTCCAGGTTTTCGTAGTCCAGACGGTCAATGTCGTTTCTGGTGAGGATGGACATGATGGAATCCTGAAGGTTTTCGGTGATGTATTCGCGCACCTTTTCGATTGAGTTTGGTGATGTTGATGAGTCGAACATTACGATTGCAAGAAGAAAATCGCCGGCAGATTTAATGGCCGTGATTTTTATATCAACAACGATTTGTCGAGAGCGGAGGTTGAGTGTTACACCGCGGATAATTTGATTGATTCCAACTGCTGCAGCCTGATTAGCGGCAACCCTGGCAGCAAATCCTACAGAACTGATATCAACGATTTTGAGCTGGAACATGCGGTTGTTTCGCATCCAAAGGGCATCGGCTTTTGGTTCCTGCATACAATTAGCACGAACATATTTTCGCAAGCCCATTGCACCGAGTTTGTCGAGGTTTTTTACGACTTCATGGAGCATATTTTCTGGATTTTCACTGGTCATTATTAAACCTGCGTCATACTGAAGACCGTTGATGAAATTGAACCATTTGTCATGGGGATGAGAGATTGAAATAATGCCCATATCGAGTGGAGAAAAAACACTTTCTTCCTCAAAAGACTTGATGAAGTTGTGCCAGCCTTTTAAGGTTAAAGGCTGCTCGATGCAAACATAACATATTGAATCGGCATTTTTGCGCAATATTGCCTTTGCCTTGCGATAGTCATCAATGCTGTAAACTTCGTATTCCATAAGGCGAAGTCGTTCAATAATTTTGGATTCAAAAAAGGCACTAGGATTTATGAAAAAAACTTTGCGCCCGAAAACATTTTTATCCTGTTCTGCCATGAAAATCCCCTTTAACTTTCTCCTTATTATTTTAACATATTTCAATAAAAAAATCAAAAAAACTTTACTATTAATTGCTAAATTTTACGATTTTTTGTCTTTATTTCGATTTCATCACAAATTTTTTTGATGACGGAAATGTAGTTTCGTATCATTTCACGGGCGCGGAAGTGGGAGAACAAGTCAGCCCTGAATATGAAAAGAATTTTTCCTTCATCATTAAATGGAAATAGGCATAGGGTGAAGTCAGCAGCAGAATGGCGGGATGGTATGGGAATGAAGCTGCATTTTTTTCCGTCCAGGCGTATATCAGCAATTTTCTCATGCTCATAAGTGAAAACCGTCCTTGAAAAATCCCTTAAGTCAGAAAAAGAAAATTCTTCAAGCAGTTTTTCTGGATCCAGATTTTGGTGGGCCAGGCAGCTGCGGATATAATCATTCATGCTTTTTATTAGGTCTATGGCAGATGTTTTTTTATCAATATTGAAGCGGATTGGGGCGCTTGAGGCCAAAAGCCCGATTTGCCGCAAGTTGTGGCTGTTACGGCAGCTAAAATTTGTCGTCGTGATGACATCGCTGGAGGCTGAAATTTGAGCAAGGAAGCGAATAAAAGCAGAAAAGTAAAACACAAATGGGGTGACGGAAAGCTTTCTGCATATTTGCTGGACTTTTTTTGTGAGTCTTTTTCCAAGGCCTTGCACGATGGAGCTTCCTTCACCGCCGTGTTCTTGGGGAATTTTTTTGTCATAAGGCAGGCTCAGTGGTGTGAATGGATTTTTAAATTGATTTGTCCAAAAGAGCGTGTTTTTTTGAACTTCACATGTATCTTCGATTTTTGCAGGGGAGGGCGAATAAAAAACTTCTTTTCCAGAATAAAACTCGTTTAGCTCAGAAAAGAAAAGAGCCATGGACAAGCCATCCGTTATGGCATGGCAAAAATCAAGGCAAAGGATATTTCCCCGACTTGCAATTCTGAAAAGAGGAGCCTCTTCCAGATTGAAGGGGCGAATGAATTTTCTTAAATCATCTGACTGGAGCTTTTTAATTTCAATCTGCAAGTGAGGAAGGACTTTTTTGAAAACAATTCCGTCTTTCTCGAAAAAAAAGGAGCGAAGGCCTTCGTGGCGGGCAATGATTTTGTTTATGGCAGTTTGGAATCGGGCAGCATCCAGATTTTCTGCGCGAAATGCAAAAGCGAGGTTTATTCCAGTGTCATTTTTATTTTTTTGCCAGATATGGAAAAGGCTTCGTTCTTGTGAATTTGCGGGGTGAATTCTGTTTTCTTCATCCATGATGAGATTATATTAAAAAAAAGAAAAAAAATCGCCATGCAGTCTTTGTCCTGGTTCCTGCTGTTTACTCTGTAGCTTTTTCAACAATTTTCTGATATTCTTCTATAAAGTATGAAGCCAAGAATCTACGACAACATGCCTTTAAAAACATTCAATCCTCTTGTCGCATACGCGGGTGTACTTTTCGGGCCACCAAGTTTCATCACCAATTTCAAGTGTTTTGCCACGATTCTTAAAGAATTTTTCTTTCTTCAGTATTTCGAGAAATTTCACATTCTTCATATTCCAGTTGTGCATGTTGACCATTCTTTGGACAAAAAAATTCCTTTTACACCGTCAAAAGTCTCAATTTATCTTGATTTCATAAACATGTGGGTGCGTCCCCTTGCCATGCTGGTCAAAAAATTCGGATTCTGGCACGCAAGTTCCCTAACAAGACAGTGGATGCTTCGTTTCAGAAAGCTTTATCAGTGCTGCGGCAAAATTTATCACTTCCGCCTGACGACGACAGACCGGCCAAAATACAATGAAATGCGGGAATTCCGCCAGATTCATGCCCTGGATCCTCATTTTCTTTGCGTTCCAAGCCTTCATGTCTGCACTGTTTTTCTTGCTTTCGGATTTTACCGCCATATTTTCAGCCAGGAGGACTTTACCGAAAGCGAGTCTCAGCTTTGGAGCCAGGAATTATACGATTGTGCTCTTGAAATTACCGAGACCGTTCTATATGTAAAGCAACATTCCGTCAACTGTATTCCTGCCGCACTCTACCTTGTTGTCAAAAATTTTTCGGAATGGATTTCTGTTGATGACGCAAGGATTTTCATCGGAAAATTGTTTGAGAAGCCGGAAGGTTTTTCTTCAGTGGAAGCCCTGCAAATCCGGGAATATATACGAATGACATTTGAGCGTTTTCTTGATGAAGGAAAAAAATCTGAAAACTGGTATCAGCCAATCCGTGAATTTCTTGTCAGCTATGAAAAACATAATTAGGGCACTACTCTGCTCTTCACGGTAGAGCAGTGGCTCTATAGAAATTTCTTTAAAAATCTTCTACTATATTCCCACGATATGAAATATTTTTTTGAAACATACGGCTGTGA
>DGTW01000234.1 GCA_002393835.1 Treponema sp. UBA4326 | reverse complement strand
TTTTTACGACCGGGAGCCATTTTTTTGTGCAGAAAGAGTTATAATGCCTTTGCCCTGGTAATTTTATTGGAAGAAAATCTATTTTTTGCTATCTTAATTGTATGCGAAAATTTTTGAAATTCACTATTTTGTTTTCCCTGTCTCTTTTCTTTTTTTCATGTTCAAAACCCGGTGATTTAACCATTGGCCGAGCCATGAAAGCCTATCAGTCTCAGAATTATGAAGAGGCACTTAATCTTTTTCAGGCCGCTCTAGAAGAAGAATCAAACTATTCCCCAGAACTGATTTACAATTTTATCGCAACAATTTATTTGCAACAGGATGATTTGGAAAATGCGGTGATTTATCAGGAAAAAAGTGCGGAGCTTCACCCTGAATACAGGAATCTGGTTTCATTGGGCATGACTTTCCATCTTTTAAAAAGAGATTCTGAATCTGAGGGAGCATACCGAAAGGCAATCGACCTTAATCCCCAGAAGGGTGAGGCCTATGCAAGCCTTGGAGCGCTTTATCTTGGCCAAGGAAGAGCTTCCGATGCCGTAGCAAACCTGCAAAAAGCCGCCGAATTTGAGCCAAAAATCGCCGTGATTCACGCAAACCTAGCCGTAGCCTACGCCGCAAACGGCCAGAGCGAAGAATCAGAAGCCGAATTCAAGCGGGCCGAAGAATTAAAGTGTAAAGACCTAGAAGAATTCCGGGAAAGAGCCTCTTCTATGCAAAAACAGTGAGTCATAGTTTTGGAAGTGTTAGAAAAAGCAAAAAAAACGGTCGGAAGCGAGGTTGCGACACAAATCCACTTGAACTTGTTCACCGTGGATTTGATGGCGTGTTCTCGCTGGGAGACCGTTTTTTTTGTTTTAGGCGAATAATCCCACAAAAACAAGATTCGCTGTTGACATGTTACCGAATGTTCGGTATATTCTAGTTACCGTTTGTTCGGTAACACTATGGCAAGAAGCGAAAATTCAAAACCAACAAAAGAACTTATTCTCGATGCGGCGTTTTCCTTTCTGGAACAGCCACGCTACACATCATTTTCGATGAACGAGCTGGCCGCAAAAGTAGGAATCACAAAGCCTGCGATTTATCGCCATTTTAAAAGCAAGGAAGTTCTTCTTGATGCCATGGAAAACCGGATTGTGGACGATATGGCGTATCTGCTAAAGGATATTGCTACAAAAGATTTGGAAACTTCAAAGAAATCACTCGCAGGACTAATCAAGTATTTCATAGAAAATCCATCCCACATAAATTATTACATTGCCCAAATGTCTCAGAACGCCAATTATGAAGAGCATCTTTTCAAAAAACTGACAGAAAGGCAAGTTTCATTTTTAGGTCAGGTTGCAGACAAAGATTCCTACCTTTCCGCCTTCAGGTCGGACATGCGTTTGTTTGCAAAGCATATTTTTTCAGGCATGTCACTTTTTTACTTCGTAAAATTGCAAGAAAAACTCCGACAGGAAGGAAAATGTATCCCTTCACCACAGGAATATGCTGAAAAAGTAGTCAATTTGCTGGTCTACGGTCTTTTGGAGTGTACTGACGAGTCCAGCCCGGTTCATCCCCAGGAAATTTCTTCTGAACGGCGGGAAGAGCTGGTTTCTCTGTGCAAAATCCCTGAAAATTCTTTCCCGGCCGAAAACAAGATTTTCAAAGCACTGGCTTCCGTTATCGAAAAACACAAAATGGGCGGCGTAACCGTCGAACGAATTGCTGACGAGCTTGGCATGGCAAAAAGCAGCCTTTATGAATATTTTGATAACAAAAATCACATGATTAAAACGCTGGTCAACAAAGAAATTTCGCTCCTGCAGACGATTGCGAACGAAAACACGGCGGAGGCAAAGAATTTCACTGAATATATGATGATTCAGATGTACTCAGAGCTGGAGTTCTTTAAGCATCGGCCGGAAATCATTCCTATTTGCGGCTGGCTTTTGATGGGCGCAGATGATTCTTTTGACGCGGCAAGCGGTAAGAATCCTGAGGATTGTAATGATGAGGTTTACAGCGTTTGGGAAAAACGGCTTCCTGAAAGGATTACTTCACCTGATTTGGGCTTTCCATATTCACCGAAAGTGCTTATTACTTGGGCTGGCGTTCTTCCCGTGGCCTTTTTAGTGGAGGCTAAAGGAAAGGATTTAACTGAGGAAAAATTCATGGAAGGTTTTTCTTTCATGATTAACTATATATTCAATGGAATAAAATAACGGAGGAATAAATGAAGAAACTGACGAGTTTGATTCTGATTGGTTTTGTGGCGGTAAATTTTACTTTCGCACAGGACGCTGATTCAAAATCTGAGAAGAAGAATGAAAATACAGAAGTTTTTAAACTCTCGATTGATGAAGCCGTGGACTATGCCCTTGAGCACAGCCGCACGCTTAAAAGCAATGACATTGATCTTGAAATAAAGGCACGGGCATCAAAATATTCCTGGAATGTTTTCTTGCCAAATGTCCAGTTGAGCGGAACCATGAGCCGTGCGAATGAATACAGTCCGGCAACCGCTGCCCAGAGCCAGCTTTTCAATTCGCTTACCGGCGGTAAATATCCCGTTACGACTGACTATGCTGACGAAGAAGCCCGCTGGAGTACCATCGGAAATGCCGCAATCAGCTGGAATTTTACTCCTGCCTATGTCGCGCAGATAAAGATTGCAAAGGCTCAGTACGAAGCCGGAAAGGTTTCATGGGAACAGAGCCAGAGAGAGACAATCACAAACATTAAAAAGATGTATTATGGTCTCCTTTTGCAGCAGGAAAGCCTTAAAATCCAGAAAACGACTTTGGAAAATGCACGGCAGCGAATGATTCAGGCGCAGGCAAACTTTAAGAATGGAGCAATTCCTGAGATTCAGTATTTGCAGACTCAGGTAAATTACGAGAACACAAAGCCGGATGTAGACAGTGCGGAACAGTCTCTCGTCCAGCAGATGGATTTGTTCGCTTTTATGCTTGGCATGCCTGTGGGCTCAAAAATTGAGCTGACAAGTCCAATAGAGCCGACTTATATCGAGGCGGATGCAGATGATTTGCTTGCAAAATACGCTGACAATGACCTTCAGATTCAGTCTCTTGAAAAAAACAAACTTGCGGCAAAACTGGGAATTACGGCATCTGACCTTGCGACCTGGCTCCCGACTTTTGCGCTCAGTTATGGATGGCAGCCGGTTTATATCGGTTCAGAAGGTGCATGGCATTTTTACAAGGATTTGGGAAAAGATGAAAAATGGTACGATTCAGGAAGTCTTTCCCTTACCCTTGTCTGGAATCTTACGAATATGCTTCCCTGGTCTTCTAACAGACAGAAAGTAAAGGATTATAAGCAGCAGCTTGCCCAGCTTGACCTGTCGATTCAGACTCTTAAAGAAAAGCAGAAGGTTGATGTCCGTAAGGCCGTTGACACTCTCCGGCAGGCACGGGAGCAGATTGATGCCATGGGCAGAAATGTTACTCTTGCACAGCGGGCTTATGACATGACGGCCCGCTCTTACCGAAACGGTACGACAGAGTTGCTTGACTTGCGTGATGCTGAAAGTTCTCTCAATCAGGCAAAACTTGGTCAGTTGAATCAGAAATTCCAGTACATAAGCGCTCTGATGGACTTGGAAAATACGCTGAATGTTAATCTTACGGAAAATAAACAGTAAACAATTGGAGGAAAATACATGAAAAGAACTGCAAAATCGGTAATTACAATTGCGTCGATGACGGCTGCCCTTACATTTATGAGCTGCGGCAAAAAGGCGGCTCAGGCTGAGGAAGCAAAGGAAGTTGAGACATTATACGCAGTCTCTACATACAAAACTGTGGCTGGAAATCTTGATGATTATCTTGAATTCGGCGGCGATGTGGCTTCGGTGAATGAAGTTATGGTCTTGCCTGATCAGGGCGGAAAAATCACCAATATCCTCGTAAAAGTCGGTGATATGGTAAAACAGGGGCAGACTCTGGCTTATGTAAACCCTCTCCGCGTCGGTGTAGTCTATAACGACAGCCCTGTCCGCGCTCCGATTTCAGGCCGGGTCACTTCTCTTCCTGTTACGGTCGGTTCAACGGTTTCACAGTCTTCTTCAATTGCAAAAGTCGCCCGCACGGATGACCTTGAAATCCGAATCAATATTGCAGAGCGCTTCATCAGCCGAATCTCAAACGGACAAAAAGCGACAGTTACTTTTGACGCATATCCCAGCGTTGAGTTCGGGGCAAAGATTTTTGAGGTAAGCCCTGTTCTGGATACTTCGACCCGCACTATGGGCGTAAAACTTCGCCTCAATCCCCCTGACAGCCGCGTAAAAGTCGGTATGTACGGTCGCGTCCGTCTCGTTACCGAAAGCGTAAAAAATGCGATTATTCTTCCTGTTTCAGCCATCGTTACCCGCGACGGCAAGGATTATGTCTTCGTTATCACAAGCCCGAAATCAGGAAAAAATGCCGCTGTAGTTGGTCTGCGACCGATCACAAGAGGCATTTCAGTAGACAACAAGGTTGAAATCACAAAAGGTCTTGAAGCCGGTGAGGAAATCGTTACCAAAGGTCAGACTTTGCTTAATGACGGCTCAAAAGTAAACATCGTTTCTTCTAACTAGGAGATTTAAATGACTATTTCTGAAAGATGTGTAAATAAACCGACGACGACATTCCTTGTCTTCTTGATGTCTGTCTTGCTCGGTATCTATTGTGTTTTTAAGCTCCCGGTAGACATGTACCCGGACATGGACTTGCCCTACATGATTGTCATCACCACTTACAGCGGCGCGGGTCCTGAGGAAGTGGAGCAGAGTGTTACCCGAACAATGGAAAGTTCTCTCTCAGGTCTTTCCGGCTTGAAGAAGCTGCAGTCCCGCTCTATGACGGGTACCAGTCTGATAATCCTGGAAATGAACTACGGCACTAACCTTGATGCCACCACTAACGAAATCCGGGATAAAATCGACTTGATACGGCGTTATCTCCCTAGCGATGCGGATGCGCCTATTACAATCAAAATGGATCCTTCAATGATGCCGATTATGATGCTTTCAATGAAGGGTAGCCGAACTCCAGAGGAACTCAGAACTTACGCAGAGGATGTGGTTCAGCCCCGTCTTGAACAGCTTGACGGTGTAGCTTCGGCTACGGTTTCCGGCGGCCGTGAGCGGGCAATCAATGTTGACATTCCCCGAGACAGGCTTGAAGCTTACGGACTTTCAATTTCTACCGTGGCACAGCTTATCGGAGCTCAGAACATCCAGTCTTCCGGCGGTACAATCACTTCCGGTGATACAAACTATACGATTAAAACCAGCGGTAAATATCAGTCACTTGATGACTTGAAAAATACCGTAATTTCATACAAGCCTTCCGCAGAAGGTCAGATCCGCACAATCCGTCTGCGTGATGTTGCTGATGTTTACGACGGCTACAAAAAGGAATCTACCCTTGCTTACCTTGACGGTGACCCTTGTGTCGTCCTCATGGTTCAGAAGCAGTCGGGCAAAAACTCGGTTACGGCGGCAAAAAATGTCCGAAAGACCATTCCTTCAATCAAGGCGGAACTTCCAAGCGATGTGGAGCTGGTTGAGACTTCAAACACAACTGACATCATCGAGCAGACAATCAATGAGGTCGTTAAATCTGTCGTTCAGGGTGCTTTGCTGGCAATCCTCGTACTGATTATCTTCTTGCGCTCAATCAAGTCTACGATTATCGTCGGCCTTTCAATTCCGATTTCGGTCTTCATCACCCTCATGCTCATGTACTTCCAGGGACTCACGCTCAACATGATTTCCCTTGCAGGTCTTTTGCTGGGTATTGGTATGCTGGTCGATAACTCAATCGTCGTTCTGGAGAACATTTACGCTTACCGTCAGCGAGACGCAAAGCCGCGAGTGGCATCAATCCTTGGTTCTCAGGAAATGGTCATGTCAATCACCGGCTCTACTCTCACTTCAATCTGTATCTTCGCGCCTATGCTTATGTTCAAGAAAACTCTTGGCATCATGGGTCAGATGTTCAACGATTTGGCATGGACGATTATCTTCTCGCTCACCTGTTCGCTTTTGGTCGCTATGTGTCTGGTTCCGGTTTTGACTTCAAAATATCTCAAAATCGACAAAATCGACACATCAAAGAAAGGCGAGGGTAAACTTGGCGAAATTATGTATGCGATTAACGGCGCATTCAACAGCTTCTTTGCCAAACTTGATGAAAAATATGCCAAGGGAGTCGCCTTTGTCCTTCATCACAGGAAGGCCAGCCTGCTTACCCTTGTGGCTCTGCTGATTCTTTCTTTTGCTTCTATAAAAGTAATCGGATTTATCTTCATGCCGGCCTCTGCCTCAAACTCTGTGGCCGTTGAATTTACCCTGCCTCAGGGAACGAAAATCAACATCACTGACGACATCATGCACGAGTTTGAGAATATCGCCATGCAGGAACTTGTGGGCGTAAAATACACCACGATGACTGTCGGCGGAACGAGTATGTTCAGCGCTGGTTCTGAGACGAACAAAGGTTCGATTACATTCACCCTTTATCCTCCCAGCGAGCGACTTCCAGGTTACGACAACGAGAAGTCGGCAAAGGCCAAACTCCGAAAGCATTTTAACTCTTTCCCTGGCACGGACTTGATTTTCTCTGCCGGAGCCAACCAGGCTTCATCTACCAGCGACATTAACATTGCCGTAAAATCGGACGACTTGACTCTTGTGCGGGAATATGCCGCTATGGTCGAAAAAATGCTCAAGGAAAAGGGCACTGACTATGTTCAGGAAGTCACTTCGGATCAGGAAGACGGCTTGCCGGAAGCTACAATCCGGGTTGACCGCGACAAGATGTATGAATTCGGTTTGAACATTCATTCTGTAGGTGCGGAGATTTCCGGGGCAATCAACGGAACTACGGCCAGCCGCTACACTGAGCGCGGTAAGGATATTGATGTCATCGTCCGCCTTTCTGAGGCAGATAAAAAGCGTCTTGATGATTTGGACTCAATTTCTGTCGTAAACTCACAGGGTCTGCGAATTCCTCTTTCAAGTTTCGCTTACTATGAAGAAACCACGGCTCCTGTCACGATTTACCGTGAGAATCAGTCACGAATCGTTCATGTAAAGGCTAATCGTGTTGACGGTATGTCTCTTGGCGTCTGTCAGGAAGGCGTGAGAAAGCTTCTTGCCGACAATATTCCGAAAGATGATGCAGTCACAGTTTCTCTCGGCGGTTCTATGGAAGATGTTATGGAAGCCGTCACCAACTTCGGTATGATTATCATCATGGCGGCTTTCCTTGTATTCGTCGTTATGGCTTCTCAGTTCGAGTCACTTCTTGACCCCTTCATCGTCATCCTTACGATTCCGCTTTCATTTATCGGTGTCATTATGATTTACGGTCTTACAGGAACCCAGCTCAATGTCGTTACGATTATGGGTATGCTGGTCTTGGTCGGTACAATCGTAAACAACGGTATCGTTCTGGTTGACTACACCAACCTGCTTCGTAAGCGAGGCATGGAACTTGAGGAAGCCTGTGTTGAGGCAGCCCGAAACCGTCTGCGACCAATCCTCATGTCAACTTTGACGACTGTAATTTCATTGGCTCCAATGGCTTTCTTCCCTGGCGAAGGCTCTCAGTCAATGCAGCCGATTTCACTCACCGTATTCGGCGGTATGACCTTCGGTTCTTTGATGACACTATTCATCATGCCGACCATTTACTTCATCTTCAACAACCGCCGTCTCAAAAAGGCAGAGAAGAAGCGGCAGAAGCAGCTTATAAAAGAAGGCAAGCTGGATAAAAACGAAGAGAAGCAGCGGCTTCGTGATGAAAAGAAGCGGGCGAAACTTGAGGCAAAGGCCGCAAAAGCAGCTAAAAATCTGGAGGACTTCAAAAATGGGT
>DGTW01000285.1 GCA_002393835.1 Treponema sp. UBA4326 | reverse complement strand
GGTTTATAATGCGGAGACCCTGGTGGAAAAAACAGGAAAATTAGCAGTCTTTGTGCTATAATTATACTATGAAAATTTCTCCATTTTTCCCTCATCTGACATTCTCGCTTTTGCTCTGTCTGGCTTTTTCTTCTTGCAGGCAGAGCCTTCCTCCCGTCACTTCTCTTTCCGACCTTAACAACGAATCCCGCATAATCGGCTACGGTGAAGGGCAGTCTGCGGAAATTTATCTTCCATCAGAATTTCCCAAGGCAAAAATTCTGTCATTCAACGATGTCCTTACAGGCTATGAGTCTGTAAAAAGTGGAAAAATCGATGCCTATGTTTTTGAGCGTGTTCAGATAGAGCTTGCCATAAAAAACGGCCTTTCCGGCGTTAAAATCCTTGGCAATGAAGGGGAGAAAATTCCTGTCAGTGTAGGCATTTCTCCAAAAACCGAAATACCTGATTTTGAGGCTGTCCTTAATCAATTCATTGAAGATATTCGTTCTGATGGTACTCTGGATGATATGTACAAGCGCTGGGTTTGGGATGAGAATGAAAACATGCCCGACATAAAGCCTGCAGAAAATCCCAAAGTCAAGCTTCGTGTAGGAACCACTGGCGATGTCATGCCATACAGTTACTACAAGGGTACTGAATTGACTGGCTATGACATAGAGCTTGCCCGCCGCTTTGCCGCAAGCATTGACGCAGAGCTTGAATTTAAAGTCTATGGCTATGGCAGCATTATTGCCGCGGCCCTGAGCGGTGACATTGACTGCATTATGTCCAACCTGAATGAAACTCCAGAACGAAAGGAGGAGATAAAATTCTCTTCCCCCCTTTATTTCATTGAAAATGCGGTTATTGTTAAGGATGATGCAAAACTTCCTTCTTCAAATAAAACTGATTCTGCAGACCTAAAAGACATTCCGCCTCAATTCAAAAATGTGACTCTCAAATATAACTCCAAGAAAGAAATGCAGAAAAATGACCGCCTTGTGCTTGGAATGCACACAGGTTTCGTCATGGTCGACAAGATGACCAGGGAGATGTTCCCCAAGGCAAAAATCGAATATTACAACACTAATGCCGACATGGCATATCTCGTCTCTACCGGAAAACTGGACGGCTTTATAAACGACGAGCCTGTCATCCGCTATGCTTCCCTTGAAGTGCCTGAGCTTGGCTATATTCACTGTGACCTTGAAACTATGAACATAGTCGTGGCTTTTCAGAAAAATGCGTCCGGTTCAGCACTCTGCGAAGAGTTTAATCACTATATCCGAAAATGGAAAAAAGACGGAAGCCTCCAAAAAACAGATGACTTATGGCTCAGCAATGATGAAGAAAAAAAAGTCGTGGATTTTGAGAGCTTGAGCAATCAAAAAGGGAAAAAAGTCCTTCGCTTTGCCACTGATGCCTCAACGCCACCATTTGATTACATTAAAAACGGAAAAATCGTGGGGTATGAAGCCGATTTAATAGCCCGCTTTTGCCGACAAGCCGGCTACGCCCTTGAAGTGCATAACGTTCCCTTTGATTCGCTGGTAATGGGACTTGAAAGCGGCATGTATGACTTGATTGCCGCCTGCCTCAGCGAAACTCCGGCCCATAAGGAAAGCCTGAATCTCTCAGAGTCGATTTATGTCTCCGAGCTTGTCATGGCCGTCCAGATTCTTGATAAGAATAAAGGGCAAAAGCGACTTTCTCCTTCCGACTTCAACAGTCCCAATGTGACTCTGGGCGTAAAAACCGGCACTGTCATGGATATCGTTACTCAGGAAGAATTTCCCCTCGCAAAGGTTGAGCACTATAACGCAAGTCCCGAAATGATTCTTCGAGTCCTTCAGGGAAAAATCGACGGATACTTGTCTGACGAGCCGATAATCCGCTACATCGAAAGCACTACGCCTGGAATCACCCACCTAAAAGATATTGTGCGTGCCCAGGATTATGCCTTTGCTTTTCCAAAAAGTCCCCGGGGGCAGCAACTCCGTGACCAGATGAATGAATTCCTCAAAAAAATCCGGGAAAATGGAATTCTAGAAAAAATTGACTCAGTCTGGTTTGGCAGTGACAAAAGCCTTCAAAAAGTGGACCTAGACTCTTTTTCAGGAGAAAATGGCATCCTTACCCTTGTCACCGATTCAAGCATTACGCCTTTTACCTATATCAAGGACTCAGAGCACGCAGGCTACGAAATCGATATCGCCGCCCGTTTTTGCCGTGAATATGGCTATAAGCTCAAAATAATCGACACAAGATTCGCTTCTATTGTTCCCGGCCTTGTCTCTGGAAAATATGACATGGCGGCCGCCCTCATGGGTGTAACCGAAGAGCGACAGAAAAGCATTTATTTTTCAGACCCTGATTATAAAGGCGGTCTTGTTCTGGCCGTCAAAAATCATTCTCAGACCGCTTCTTCCGTCCAAAATTCCTCTCTTTCAGCCCCCAACAAAAAGGACTTTACTTTTGGAAAGGAAATTGCATCCAGCTTTGAGAAGACTTTCCTCCGTGAGTCCAGATGGAAACTTGTTGTCAGCGGAATCGGCATTACGGTTCTTATTTCTATTTTGTCCGCAATATTTGGCACGGTGCTGGGCTTTGCCTTTTGCGGCCTTCGTCTTTCAAAAAACAAAATAGCGGACAGTCTGGCCCTTCTTTACATTCGCCTCATGCAGGGCTTACCCATGGTCGTCCTCCTGATGATTTTGTTCTATATCGTCTTTGCAAAGACTGGCCTTGACGGTCTCTGGGTGGCTGTAATTGGCTTCGGAATGAACTTCGGGGCTTATGTAAGCGAGATGATTCGCACTGGAATCCTTGCCGTAGACAAAGGCCAGATGGAAGCAGCCCTTGCCCTGGGCTATACCAGGCGAAAGGCCTTCCTCAAAATGGTGCTTCCTCAGGCGGCAAGGCATTTTCTTCCCGTCTTTCAGGGAGAATTTATTTCCCTCGTAAAAATGACTTCAGTAGTCGGTTACATTGCCATTCAGGATTTAACCAAGGCCAGCGATATTATAAGGAGCCGCACTTATGAGGCTTTCTTCCCCCTTGTCACCACGGCAATCATTTATTTTATAATCGCATGGCTTTTAACCAGGGTGCTTTCAGCCCTGCAGACACATTTGGACCCAAAAAAACGAAGAAAAGTTTCTGTGAGAGGAGAAGGAAAAAATGAGTGAGCCAATTATTTCAATCAAGCATTTAAAGAAATCTTACCCCAATGTAACGCCTCTCCGTGATGTGAATGCTGAAATTCACCGTGGGGAAGTTATTTCCATCATTGGACCCAGCGGAACGGGAAAATCAACCTTTCTCCGCTGTCTCAATCTCCTTGAAAAACCAAGTTCCGGGGAAATATTGGTTGATGGACTTCCTATTACGGCAGCTAAGGCTAATGTTCCGGCCATAAGGCAAAAAATGGGTATGGTTTTCCAGTCCTTTAATCTTTTCAATCACCTTTCAGTAATCGAAAACATCATGGCCGCTCCCATTGATTTGCTGCACATGTCAAAGAAAAAAGCCTACGAGAGGGGCATGGAACTTTTGCGCACGGTTGGCCTTTCTGACAAGGCAGAAAGTTTCCCAGACGAGCTTTCTGGGGGACAGAAACAAAGGGTGGCTATTGCCAGAACACTTGCCATGAATCCCGAAATTGTCCTTTTTGACGAGCCGACCAGTGCCCTTGACCCTACTATGGTTGGCGAAGTCCTTTCCGTCATCAGAAATCTGGCCAGACAGGGCTTAACCATGCTGATTGTCACCCACGAGATGCGTTTTGCGCATGATGTCTCTACCCGAGTTTTCTACATGGATGATGGCCTGAATTACGAAGAGGGAAGTCCCCAGGTGATTTTCGAGAATCCGCAAAAAGAAAAGACCCGTCAGTTCATACAACGGCTTAAAGTTTTCGAAGAGTGCATTACCAAGGCTGACTTTGACTATGTAGCTGCCATAACTCATCTTGAGGAATTCGGCCGAAAGCAGCAGATTAACCAAAAGACAATCGTTAACATGCAGCTTGTCTTTGAGGAGCTGCTTGTAAATTCCCTGATTCCGTCTCTTCCAAAGTCTTTCGAGCTTACTTTCACAGCTGAATATGCAGAAGAAAAGGACAGCGTAAGCTTGCGGATTTCTTATGGAGGAGCCGAGCTGAATCCCCTCAACCTTGCGGACGGAGTTTCCCGTAAACTTATCGAAAAGGCTGGAAGTGACTACATTCATTCATATTCAAACGGAATGAATGTTATAGAAATGAAAATTGCATAAAAATGGAATATTAATTTTTTCTGAAATTTATTGAAAAGAGAGTAATCTTGAATTATAATTAAAATTAAGGAGTTTTAATTTATGAAAAAAACATGTAAAGCTTTCTTTGCCTTAGCTGTCATTACGATTGCCCTTATTTCCTGTAGCCGTGCGCCGGAAAAGGCAAAAAACAAAAATCCCCTTTCCCTTTGGAATGATGGTGCACCTTCAAAAACCGCCCTCATAGACTATGTAAAGTCAGTAACTGATGAAAAATCTCCTGATTTTATTCCTGTAAAAGACCGAATAGCGACCTTCGACATGGACGGTACTTTTGTCGCTGAGTTGTATCCCAGCTACTTTGAGTACAATCTTCTTGAATACCGTGTTTTGGACGATCCATCTTATAAGGATATCGCTCCCGAAGATGTAAGGGAAACGGCTCAGAATATCCGGGATTTTGTCCGCCAGGGAAAAAAACTTCCCGATCACTTCGACATGAAACATGCCTATGCCGCCGCAAAAGCATATTCAGGAATGACTCTTGCCGAATTCGATGCTTATGTAAAGGAATATGGAAAAAAGGCCGCCAACGGCTTTAACGGAATGAGCTATGGTCAAGGCTTCTACAAGCCTATGCTGGAAGTATTCGATTACCTCAACGAAAACGATTTCACTTGTTATGTCGTTTCCGGCTCTGACCGCTTTATCTGTCGTGCCTTAACAGATTCAATCGGCATTGAGCCAAACCGTGTTATCGGCATGGATGTAACGCTCGTGTCAAGCAAGCAGGGGGAAGCAGAGGGTGTCAATTATACAATGGCCAAGGGCGAGGACATTTTACGAACTGACCAGCTTATCATCAAGAATCTTAAGACCAACAAGGTTAAGCAGATTGCCCAGGAAATCGGAAAAGTCCCTGTCATTTCTTTTGGAAACAGCGGCGGAGACTCTGCAATGCACAATTACGCCCTCAGCAACAAAAAATACAAGTCAGCCGCCTTCATGCTAATCGCAGACGACGATGTGAAGGATCATGCCAACAGGGATAAAGCACTGGCTCTTGGAGAAGACTGGAAAAAAGCCGGCTATGTTGTCATTTCAATGCGGGATGACTGGAAAACGATTTACGGAAATGGCGTCGAAAAAACTGAATTTAAATTCTGATTTCGAAGACTAAAATGAAAAAATCTCACGTTCTCTGCTTAATTTTTTTCTTCTTTTTGCCCTTCATTTTCTCTTGCGGGAGCGTGGAAAAAGAGAGAGTCATTCTTGGTGACGAGCAGGCGGAAATATATCTCCCTCTCTTGCAAAAAAAACGCGTGGCTCTCTTTTCCAATCACACTGGAATCGTTGGAGACAAAATCATCCTTGCTGACGGTTCTGTTCACTACGGTGGAAATGACCTTTACGGCCTGAATGACGAGTCCAGCCTTATTCATTTTGGCTTTGACTCCTCCGGAAATAA
>DGTW01000098.1 GCA_002393835.1 Treponema sp. UBA4326 | reverse complement strand
ATGTACCCTATGGATTTTGAAGAATTCCTCTGGGCAATGGGAAATAATGTAATATCAGAGACAATCCGCGAAGCCTTTAACAACCGTAAGCCGCTCGGAGATGCAATCCACAGAAAAATCATGAAGGAATTCCGCATATATATGGCTGTAGGCGGAATGCCCACTGCCGTTGATGCTTATGTTCAAGGAAAAGATTATTCACAAATTGACAGGGCAAAAAAGGCAATACTTCACCTTTACACCAACGATTTGAAAAAGCACGACAGCGAGGACGGCGACCGTGCGGAAGTTATTTTCAAATCACTGCCATCGCAATTAATGAACCACAACAGCGTATTCCGGCTTTCCGTTGTTGATGAAAATGCCCGCACAAGAAATGTCGGCAACGCAATAGATTTTCTGAACGAATCCATGATAGTCAACAACTGCCTTAATGCAACCGCCCCCGAAGTAACCATGGAAATGTACGCGGACAGAACAAAATTCAAAATGTTCATGGGCGACACAGGTCTTCTCGTCTCTTATATAATTCAACAGGGTTACGATTTGAACAAAATGTACCGCTCGCTGATTATAGACAATCTCGGAATCAATCAGGGAATGATATTCGAAAACATGGTAGCCCAAATGCTGCGGGCAAACGGATATGAGCTTTATTTCCACGAGTTCGAATATTGCCCGGAAGGAAATTCAGCGACAAAAAAATATGAAATCGATTTTCTGATTCCAAACGGAAAGCGTCTTGCACCAATTGAAGTAAAATCTTCGAGTTACAAAAATCACAGTTCTTTTGATTACTTCAAGGAAAAATACCAGCTAAAAATGAACGAGTGTTATATCATCTACTCAAAAGACCTTGCATTTGAGGACAACATTTTATACATGCCGATTTATATGACGATGTGTTTGTGACTGGTACATTTGGCGGCTCCCCCACTGGCGTGGGGTCGGGGTTTCCGGCGAGCACTTTCGTTGTCGTGCTCGTTTGGTTCCGCGCTAACCGCGCTCTATTCCTACGCTCTGGTGGTTTCGACAAGCTCAACCACCGCCGCTTCGGAACAACCGCCTGCGGCGGTCGCCCCTACAATCCCTAGCCGATTTTTTAACTTAATCTCACTTTCTTTTCACCATTAGAAAAATACAAATAGTTACCATCAAATTTCACATCAGAAAGATAGTGCATATTCATTTGTACATATCCAAGATAAGGCTTTATTATATCTTCCATAAATATAAATGTATAATCATCTTTTGAGATATTATTTTCTATTAATAATTCTGTAGAAAAATGAAGCCAATAATTAGCAGACTGATATATTTCTAATTTGACATAAAAATCAGTATTCAAACGAGTTTTTTTGTAAGTAATAAATTTATTAACTTCGTTTTGTTTGTTAAAATCCATAGAAAGCCTCTTATTTATTCTAAAAAATACCGCACAGAAAACTGTACGGTATCGGAAAATTTTAAATATCTTGTTAAAGCAAAGTTTAAATTACAGACATATTTACAGTTTATTTCCCATTTCTTTGTATCTTACTGCAAGATAATTTTCTAATGGTTGACTTTTAGAAACATCTGTCTTTGAACAATCTTTAAACAATTGTGACAAAAGAAATAATTGTTTCGCAAGTTCTTTATCACTTGCATTTCCTTTATTCAATTCCATTCCTGCTTTGTTAAGAAGTTCAGCCCATTCTTCAAAATAATCCATATTTTCCCCCTTATAATCATTATCCGACACCGTACATAACAAGTGTACGATGCAAAACAAGCTTACTCACCTGTATAATTGTAAGTCCACTTTATTTTTTTATTTTTAATTGTTCTACCAGTATACTCCTCTGAATAAACAGGCCAGATTTGACGGTATGTTAACATATCTTCCGGTTCAACATTACTCAAAAAGTATTCAAGAGTTCCTCTATAATTTATAGTTTTAAGACTGCCACAACCTGCAAAAGCATATTTTCCTATTACAGTAATAGAAGCAGGAATTACAACAGTTTTCAATTTTTTGCAATCTTTAAAACAATTCTCCGAAATTATTTCATATCCATCAGGAATCGTAATTGTTGTAGCTTTTTTATCTCCTGTGTAAACGAATGTTTTAGCTTTTGCTTCTTCTTCAGCTAGCCGTCTTGCTTCTTTTATTCTCTGCTCTTCTGCTAACCTTTTTGCTCGCTCACGTTCCTCTACTTTTTCAATCGGAACAATAGAAATATCCTTGTTGTTCGTATTTTTTACAGAAATGAACATTTTATCTGTATCTGCATCATCTACAGAAACAGAATTAAAATTTAACTTTAATCCATTATCACCTTTATGATTATGTCCTTTTTCCTTACCCTCTCCTTGCTGATACGCAATATAAAGATTTCTTTTGCCCTTATACGATTCAAAATATGCATAGTGAGTTTGAAAATCTTCATACACGTAGCCTCTTTTATAATCATCAAAGAAATATAGTCTCAATGGAGGAATTACAAAATATACAACTTCGCTTTTTCCAATTTCCTTTTTTGAGGAATTCAATAAAGAAAAATCAAATTTATATACAAAGTCTTTTCGCTTATTTAAATATCTCTCTATTTCATAATCATATACATCCTCATCATCGCGCACTTCAATTTCCTCATAATTTATGTTGTTAATTGTTTGTAACCAGTTATTTCCGCCTACATCATCAGCATAAGACCATGGGAAGTCATTAATTTTCTTTCCCCAGTTTGCGCTGTCCGAAATCTTTTTCAACGTTGCTTTCATTTCTTTTACAAGTTTCTTATTCTCAGAACACTCTTCGAGATTACTCAATTGAATATAAGGAGCTCTCGTATAAAGAGACATTGTTCCTTTGTCATAGTCAATATCACCAGAAGTAATATCACTAAAATAAACCAATTCAAATACAGGCGGATTTGAAGCAATAAGAGCTGTCGTCTCGCGTAAAAGTTTATCCCAGTCATTTCTGAGCTTAATCATATTCTTGGCGTTCTTGCCGAAGTTACCGGTAGAAACTACAGTAGTCATATTTGCCATGCGGCTGGTGGCTTCTGAAAGTTTCTTATCGTTTTTTTTTGCCTGTATGTAATATGTAAGGGCTTCGATGTTGGAACCACTGTTTTCAGCAACAATTCCTTTTGCAACGCTTGCCTGTGCGGTGTTTTCGGCGGTCATTACGCTTGCTTTCTGGGTGAGCTTCTTTTTTGCGTCTGCACTAAGGTTGATTCCGTAGCCTGTCATAAGGTCGTAGGAAATCTGATTTGCGGCGTCGCCGTTTTCCAGAGCCGAAAAGAGACAGTTTGGAACGGTTGCACTTGCCTTTGTCTCGCCAGTTTCAGCATCGGTAATACTGAACATAAGGGCATAGCTTGTAGATTTTCCAGTAATGCTACCAGTTACAATTAGATGTGCATGGGTCATTTTTCCCATTTCAATTGCATCGGCATCTGAAAATTCTGCATTTTCAGAAAGTCGCTGCTCTGCCTTAACCATGTCGGAATTCTGGCGGTCTACAACCTTCATTCCAGAGTAGTTCTGGAAGTTTGTTGTTATTATGCCCTGAATGAAGAGCGGAATCCATTCGTTCCCTTCTCCTATGTTCATTGTTTTAGGAGCAGGAACTGCGATTGTGTTGTTCTGAGCGAATGTTGCCGTCGCAAGGGCAAACACCGCTAAAAGAGTCAGAAGCCTTTTCATTCTAATCCTCCAAAATTACATCAAATAACTTGCCAAAAGATCTGCTTCGGCGGCAGCCTGTTTTGCCTTTGCTTCTTCTGCATTGAGTTTTGCAGTTGCAGTCTGTTCAATGGCTTTTGTGCGTTCTGTTTCAAGACGAGCCATCTGTGCATCGTAAGCCCGTTTTTCTTCCTCGTATTTCTGGGCATCCTTTTTGTCCGCATCAGCCTTCATCTCGCTGAACAAAGCACCTATTTTCTTCTGTGTTTCTGTTTCAAGGTTCGCTCCGCCCATCACATCCATAAGATATTTTTTGCAGAGTGCATCCCAAGTTTCCTTGCTCATTGAATAAATTGTGTAATAAATGTACTCCTCTGTTTTTGCACCAGTTTCTGCATTAGTTCTGCGAACTTTCTGGAAGAAGCTGGCTTCTTCACGAAGACCTGTCATATCTGCCTTTGTTTCGCTTGCGGCAACAAACAAGGCTTCAAGCTGACCAACATCGTTCAAGCCCTGTCCTACACGACCGATTACCTTTTGATTTAGCTCTGTAGCCTGAGTATATGCGAATCCTGCACGGCTCAAAGCCTGTGCGATTGCCTCTGTTTTTCCTGTTGCACGGCTGTATTTTACAACTCTGTCTGCCTGAATGTTCCACTGCTCCTTAAATGTATCGCTGTTTCCACGAGTCATATTTTTAAGCCATGTGGGAGCGGAAATCTCGCCCATAGTACGGTCTGTCCAGTCAACTACAACAACCTTGTCTATTTCGTCTTTTGGGGCTTCCGCTACCTTTCCGCGAGGGTCTTCAACCCTTGTAGAGCCACAGCCTGTGACTGCAAGAGTTCCTGCGAGCGCAAGGGCTGCAATAATGATAGTTTTGATTGATTTTTTCATTTTTTTATCTCCTTTTGAAAATGAATTGACATAAATTGGTGGTTTCGACACGCTCAACCACCGCTATTTGTAGGCAAAAAGTTTTGATAGCTGCTCAGAAATTGCCTTGTCCGCTTCTTCTGCAAGAACAGGAAATGCTTTTTTCTGAGCATTTTCTAAAGTGTAAGCAACAGTCTTTGACCGAACCTTTGTCTGATTTGAAAAGACCGTCCTTCCCTCTTTTGAAGTGATTTTTAAATCAAGGCTTGGGAAAATACTTACAGGGTCGGAGCCCTGCGCGTTGCTGTCTACAAAAACCTGGGCAGTGTAATTTGTGCCGCCGGCAGATTTTGAAATCATAAATCCATTCTTTGAGAAAGTTTCCGTAACAGCCGAAGTGATGATATTGCCGTAATCACCGTTTACAGAAAGGAAGATTCTGCAATTCTGCTGTTCCTGTGAAATAAGGCTTGGGATTTCGCTTACTGCGGTGCGGTCGCCTGAATATGCGGCTTCTTTTTTTGAATTCAGGATTCTTGCATATTCAAGTTTTTCAAGGAATTTTACGCCGCTTTTCCACGCCTTGCCGTAGGCCATGCACTTTGAAAACGAATCACTTTCTTTTTCCGCATTTCTGCACATTGCATAAAATTCAGATTTTGCTCCCTCTACAGTCGGCTTGTACTGAACCCACGCATTTTCGCGGTTGATGTAGGCAACGCAGTACCATTTCTTTTCATTCTTGTTATAATACGAGTCGGTGTACTCCACCGCGAACAAATCCACCTGCGACATTACATCAACATCATTTACGACAGTCGTTGTTTCATCCACATTCTGACCGCTTGAAACGGAGTGGATGTTTGTTTTAAGATTTGCGTTTACGCTCGTCTGAAAATAGCGCGCAATCTGGGCAATGGCTTCAGTTCTGGAAGTTTCTTCTGTGTCAGCCCGGCCACGCTGAACTATATATTCGGAATCAGGGTAAATCGTGCGGTAATTCGCCACCCAGTCGGGAGCAGTCTCGCTCGTGCTTGCACAGGAAATCAACGCAAACGCAAGGGCGAGAAGAATCATAGAGAAACACTTTTTAACATAAGAAAGATAATTAGACATCTTTAACTCCATGCTTTTTAATTTAAAAACAAAAAAGCACACCCCCGCCGCCGTTAAGCGACAGAAATGCGCTTTTGTTTTCTATTTATACTGTTGATATTTGCACTAGAGCATAGTTCGCCTAGAGTTGTCGAGTTGTCGAGTTGTCG
>DGTW01000293.1 GCA_002393835.1 Treponema sp. UBA4326 | reverse complement strand
AAGCAGATTCAGGAAACTGGAATCGTAAAGACTTATACGGAAGTTCAGGTTCAGGAGCGGATTGAAGAAATTGTCCGCAATTCACGAAGTCTTCTTGCTGAATTCCGTCAGGTTGAAGAGAATTTCCGGATAATTTTGCAGGAAATTTACAAAAAGCAGAGCGAAATCGAAGCCACAAAGGGCAGTATTTTGGGCTATACTCTCGACACCGACCTGAAGATGAGACAGTCAGCTCAAGGTCAGTCTTTCTCGTCTTTCTGGTCCTTTATTGCCCAGGATAAGGACAACGAAATCGCATCTCTTTCACGTTCAATTACACAGTCAGTCAAAACCGATGCCAACGATTTTCTTCTATATTTAAAGCGGAACCTTTACAACTCCGGGCAGAAAATCATCGAGCAGAACAGAATCCTTACCGAAAGGCTCAACAGAATCTTGAGGCAGGAAAACGCAAGCGAGAGGCAGCAGATAAAAGAACTGACCACAGAGATAAAAGGCCTTATGCGCACCTATCTTGAAAAATACGGAGATGAAAAGTCTCAGCTTTCTGAAAGTGCAATGACCGTTCAAACCAGGCCTGCGACCTTCTTTCCCCAGTCACGAAAGCCCGTTCTCCCGGAAAAAAACAGCGAGTTCACAGAAATCTCTTCTTTCGACACAAAAACCACCAGCCTTGCGGACTTCACGGAGCTTTTCAATCAGTTTTATATCGACGAAAAAGAACTGTACGCCAATATCGAGTTATTCAGGGCAAAAAATGGAGCGGGTCAGTTTACGTTAAAAGATTTGCTGGCCTCTTTCCCGATTCAGAAAGGACTTTCTGAGCTAGTGGCCTATTTTGCAATCGCGAACAAAGAAAAGTATATCTCCGTGGACACGGAAAAACAAGACGAGATTTCATACCAAAAAGATGACAGGACGGTGACTGTAAAAGTGCCGAGGATGGTATTCCTATGATTCAAAACCAAAAATCCCCAGTCTGGGCAAGCGTATGCGTAAAACTTCTTCAGGGTCCGCTTTACCGCCAGTCGAATAACGATCCTGCATGGTCACTTTTTTGCGCTTGGCAGGGTGAAATCGACCGGTATTTCGGAGTCATCGGGCTGCATGTATTTGTTGATCAGGCTGACGGCTACGCATTTTTGGAGCAGAGGGAGCTTCTAGAAGAAGAAGAGGCAATTCCAAAACTGATTACAGAGAGGCCGCTCACAGTTCAGGACTCCCTTTTGTGCGTGCTTTTCCGAGAGGCCCTTGACCAGTTCGACACATCCCAGAATCAGTCCGAAAATCTACTCCTCACAACGAGCGACATCAAAGACCGGCTGGACACCTTCTTCCCCGAAAAAAAGGACCAGACCAGAGTTTTCCGCCGCCTCGACGAGTCCTTGAACCGCCTTCGGGACCTGTCTTTTATCCGCGAAATTGAAAGCAGCAATACTTTTGACCGCACATTTGAAATCCGCCGCATAATCAAGGCAAAAATCGACGCAGATTTCATCACAGTCTTCCGTGACAAGCTAAAATCAATTTTGGAAGAAGGCGAGGGGGAAAGATATGATTTGTAAGGGAAAGGAGACATGCTAAAATGAGTTTTGAATTATTTCAATCCGAAGAAATTTCCGGCTTTCATCTAGAATTCTTTCAGATTCTCAACTGGGGACTCTTTGACTCTCAAGTTTATACTCTGAATGCTGAAAGCAAATCCACACTTCTTACGGGCGTGAACGGTTCGGGGAAAACTACTCTTGTCGATGCTCTCACCACTCTGATTGTTCCTAATTCCCTGCGCTTTTACAATCAGTCTTCCGGCTCGACCAAAAAGAAAGACCGCAGCGAGGAATCCTATGTTCTTGGGGCATACGGAAACATTCAGAATCAGGATTCGGCGAATTCAACCCAATACCTTCGCAAAAAGGACGATGTTATTTCAATTTTAAATGGCTGCTTTTTAGACCAGAAGACAGGCCGCACCTTAAGCCTTTTGCAGGTACGCTATTTTTCAGGCTCTGACTTACAGAGGATTTTCGCCTTAACCGAAAGTCGCCTCTCAATCGAAAACATTATGGAAATTCTTTCGGCTTCCGGCTCCAAAATTGACCGTGGCGGTAAATGGAAACGGCTTCTTTCGAATTCTTCGGGAACAATATTCTATGATTCATTTGAAAAATATAAGGTTGCTTTCTCTCAGATTCTAGGCTTTCGAAGCGACAAGGCCCTTAAACTTTTCTCGCAGATTGTAGGTCTTAAGGTTCTTGGTAATCTGACTGAGTTTATCCGTGAGAACATGCTTGAAAAAGCCGACGCTGATCTTGAATTCCAGAAACTTGAGATGAATTACGAGAACCTTCTTCAAAGCGAAAGGACAATTTTAAAGACTCAGAAGCAGATTGAAATGCTGGAGCCCATAATCCAGACAGGGAAAAAGCTTGAAGAGACTGCCCTTGAAAAAGAACGGCTGACAAAACTTCGTGAAGCAATAATTCCATGGAAAACTGAGCGGAATCTTGAAATCCTCAACAAAAAAAGCGGGGAGCTCAAAAGAGAAATCGATTCCCTTGAAGAAAGCAGAGAGCAGAAAACAAAGGAAAGCCAGATTCTTGAAGAAGCAATCAGAACCTTGCAGGCTGACATTGATTCAAGTGACTCTGCCAGAAGAATCTCCCAGATTGAAAGCGAAATCAGAAATCTTGACGAAGAAAAAAACAGGCGTAAAAGCGAGTCAGAAAAATATTCGGAGAAGGCAAGTCTTCTTTCTTTGAACCTTCCTGTAAATCAAAAAGAATTCGAGAAAAATCTTCTTGAAATGCAGTCCCTCACTCAAAAGATGGGCGAAGAAAAGAATTCTCTTGATGAAAAAAAGACTGAAATTTCAATCAGCAGAAAAGAAAATGAAGATTCACTCAAAAATATCGAAACTGAGCTTCTTTCTCTGGGAAAACGCAATTCAAATATCCCAGAAAAAAACATCCAAATTCGCCAGGAGATTTGTTCTCATCTAAAAATCACGGAAAGCGAGCTTCCTTTTGCGGGTGAGCTTCTTCAGGTAAAAAAGGGCGAGGAAGAATGGAATTACGCGATTGAGCGGCTCCTTCACAATTTTGCGCTCACGATTCTCGTAAAGGAAGAATTTTACAAGCGTGTCACAGATTATGTCAAAAATCACGACATGGGCGGACGTGTCGTTTATCTCCGGGCCTCAGAAAACGATAATTTTACCCTTGGCGGGCCTTCCTTTGATTCAGATTCTCTTCCGGGGAAAGTTGAGGCAAAAAAGAACCATGAACTTTGCGAATGGATTGAAAATTACATACAGCAAAAGTTCGATTACCGCTGTACCGACGACACTCAGGAAATCTCCAGGGCTGACAAGGCTCTCACAAAATCAGGCCTGATTAAAAACGGAATCCGTCACGAAAAAGACGACAGAAAAGAAGTAAGACAGAATTTCACTCCTGTACTTGGCTGGGACAACACTCAAAAACGAAAGATTTTGAGCAGTCAGCTTGATGAACTGAAAACCGAGAATGAAAGACTGAAAGCTCAGATTATAAAAACTGATGAAAAACTTGATTCTCTTTTCAGAAAAACGCTTGCCGCCAATTCTCTTCTTGAAATTTCTTCTTTTGAAAAAATCGACTTTGCTTCCGTCGCAAAAAAAATCGATTCACTTTCCGACGAAAAGCAGAAACTTTCAAAATCAAAGGATATTCAGGAAAAATTCGCCCTTTTGGAGCAGAAAAAAGAAGAAAAACGACTGGTTGAGCAGGACAAGGAAAAATTGAGCAATCAGCTTGCTGTAAGCCGCGACAGGCTTTCAACAGTTTCGGAAAAACTTGAAGAAAACCAAAACAAATGGAAGCTATACAGCGAACACCCTGATTTTGAATCTGTCATCAAAAAAGCAATCGCCGATTTATGCGAAGAATATCCGCGTCTTACGAAGGCCGAAAGCGAAGAGGCTGTGAACCACGGCGAGCAGAACATCCTTCAGGATTTAGACGGAAAAATCTCGGGGAAAACAAAAAGCATCCAGGGCTATGAACTTAACCTGGGACAATACATGCGCGAAATTTCCATTCCGAGCCAGAAATTAAGGGAAGAATTCGGCGACTGGTCAAGCGATTTTTCTGCCTTTGGAGCAACCAAAGAATTTCTTCCGGACTACAATAATTTTTATATCAGGCTCAAAAAAGACGATTTGCCCAAATATCAGAAGCAGTTCCATGAATTTCTGCACAATTCGGTCAAAGAAGACATCATCAATTTCAATCAGTTCATAAACAACGCAAAGGAAGACATTGAAAACGCAGTTGGCTACCTGAACCAGAACCTGAAGGCAATCGTTTATCAGCATAATCCCGACACATATCTTTCGCTCAAATGCGAGAAGGCAAAGGACACGCGGATTGATGAGTTCAGCCGTAAGCTTCACTCTGCGATTCCGGACACTGTGCGTATTCAGATGCAGGACATCGAATACGAGGAAGAACTTTTCGGCAAGATAAAGTCTTTCCTTGAATCCCTCAAAGAAAATCAGAATCTGCGTGATTATGTGCTCGATATCCGAAACTGGTTCACATTTGCCGCAAGCGAAAATTATTGTCAGGACGATGTTCAGAAGCAGTATTATTCCGACAGCGCAAGTCTCTCAGGTGGCGAAAAGGCCAAGCTCACATACACGATTCTTGCCTCTGCGATTTCATATCAGTTCAACATCAACGAAGAAAGCAAAAAATCATTCAGATTTGTAATAATCGACGAAGCTTTCAGCAAGAGCGATTCCACGAATTCCGAATATGCCATGAAACTTTTCAGGCAGCTGGATTTGCAGGTCATGGTCATCACGCCACTGGACAAAATAAACATCGTCGAGGACTACATTTCGTCGGTTCACATGACTGAGAACAAAAACACCAACGATTCAAGGCTCCTTTCGATGACGATTCAGGAATATCAAAAAGCCAGGAATGATTTATGATTACTGTTGCTGAACTGAAAGCAAAGAGCGAACGTAAATTCCGGGATTTTCTCAGGTTTAAGATTGAGTCTTTCTTTTCTGAAAAGGCTGCCTGTCATTCTGAAGCCATCTCAAAATCTCTAGAATTTTTTCCGCTTGAAATCCGCTCTGACAAAGGAAAGAGCTCGGATAATCTTCTTGCGCGCGAAAAAGATTTTATCCCGCTCATTCAAAATAGCAAGCAAAAAAAAGGTAAGGGCTACTCACTCGTTTTTGAGCAGAAACGTACGCGGAACAACGGAACTCAGTCCCAGCTTTCAAGGATTCTTTTTGAGACCGAAGAAGATTTTTTGTCTTTTATCGAAAAGAAATCCGAAACAAAGAGACTCACGCAGGCTCTTACAGTTCTTTTCAAAAATTTTTGCTCATCTGCAAATAATTCGGATTTTCTTGGAGCATGGGCTTATGCGAATCTTTCATATCTTACGGACTTCTACGATGAAAAAGATTTTTGGGAAAATATCTGCCTTTGCGTAAAGTGGTTTTTGGAAAATCCGCTCTCAAATCTTTATATCCGTGAAATTCCCCTTGGCGTGCACACAAAATTCATTGAAAACAACAAGACTCTGATTCTAAGTCTTTTGATCTGCCTCAAAAATGATGGCCAGCAAGAAGTAAAAGTGTCCGATTTTGAAAAATATTGCGGACTCAAAGAAAAACCTCCTTTTGTAAGGCTTCGCTCCCTCGATAAAACAATCGCACTCAAACTCGCAGACCTTTCGATTTCTGAAGTTTCATTACCTCTTGAAGATTTTGAGCATTTTGACAATCCTTGCATTCTGAACAATGTGCAGAAAATCTTCATCATCGAAAATGAAATGGTCTACCTGACTTTTCCGCCTGTAGAAAAAGCCCTTTGCATCTGGGGACACGGATTTTCAGTGACATCGCTAAAAAACTGCATCTGGCTCAAAAATCACGAAGTTTTCTATTTCGGCGACCTCGACGAGCACGGATTTTTGATTCTCTCTGATTTCAGAAAATATTTCCCAAATACAAAATCTTTCTGCATGGACAAAAAGACTCTCGATTCATTTGATTCGTTCAGAGCAGAAGGAAAAAGTCTTCCTGGAGAAAGCATTCCAGAAAATCTCACCGGGGAAGAAAAGGCCCTTTTTGCAGAGTTAAGGGCTGACAAAGGGCGGAACAGGCTTGAGCAGGAGAGAATTTCGATGGAATATCTGAAGGAAAGGCTTGAGATTTGACTGGACGTAGCTAAGAAATTTTTTTTGCCTGCCCCTCGCGCAAGGGATTGTAGTGGTGGCGCTTTTGCGCCAGTGCGAAGCACCGGAGCCACGGAAAGCAAACAAGCACGACAACTAAGGTGCTTGCCGACCCGCCGTCAGGCGGGTTGCGCCCAAAAGGACTTAAAATCCCATCATTCCCATGTGCATTAGCATATCCCCAAATGCCGCCTCAGCCTCTCTTACAGGCTCTACAGCTATCGGCGTTCCTGTCTGGAGACAGAAATTTTTCAGGAGATTTACCGTTCTGTCGTCAAAGGCCTTGATTTTTTCTGGAAGAAACTTTTGGTCGAAAAATATGTCGGCAAAGGAATCGAAGAGCTTCAAATCTTCCTCATCATCCATAATGAAATCTGGCTTTGAGACAATCATACCTGCATCTGTGTCCAAGGCAAGGAGAATTGCAGGGTAGCGAGGCGGCTCATTTTTTTTGTCTTCCAGCGGAAAGGGGATACGAAAAACCTTGCATTCAAGAGTTCCCTTCCGCTCAAAAGAAGAAAGTTCTTCCGCCGCTTCATCTGAAAGTTTCGGCTCAAAATATGGAACGGCAATTTCTTGCGGAAGCTCAATAGTTTTCCATTCAAAGCCTGTTTTTGTCTTTGAAAGAAGCGGAATTGTTTTCTGCATTTCATTCTGTTCATCTGGAGGAAATCCAAGCTCAATCTTTGATTTTTCCGAAAGTTTCTTAGAAACCTCAACAGCAGCTTCAAGAGCCTGCTCAATATATGACAAATCTTTTTTGCTCTTTATATACCATGGAAGGCAATGCGGGGCATATTTTGTAAAGTGAACGAATTTTCTTCTTTCGCCTTTGATTTTATTCCCGGTTCGCTCTATATAAGATTTGAATTCCGTGAGTTCGTCAGGAAGCATAAAATCTTTTGTTTCAAGCGAGCAATGAAGGCAGTTCCGCCCCAGGGAAATTTCCTGATATTGCTCATCACTAATGTTTTCATCATTGCTTCCAAGCAGATCATAAAAAGTCTTGAGCCCTTCATTCCCTACATAGACCGCAAGACTGATATGCTCTCCAAGCTCTCCCATGACAGTGCACCAGCCGATTTCTTTGTCTGAGAATTCTACTGCAAACAAGTCCATGTCATAAAGCTGTTTCCAAAGCTTAGTTCCGAAATATTCAAAAGCCTTGTCATAGAGTTTATCTGTAATCATAGCGATATATTAGCAGAAAAATTATTAAAATCCAATTATTTCAAGATTTTTCCTCATTATTCCCCAATCACCAAAAATCTGATACAATTCCGCCATGAATTTAGAAGCATTCGTTCTTGGCTGTGGCGGCATGATGCCCCTTCCTTACCGTCACCTTACATCAGTTTTGCTCCGCCGTGACGGAGATTTGTTCCTTTTTGACTGCGGCGAGGGTACTCAGGTTTCACTCAAACGGCTCAACCTCAAATGGAAGAAAATCGATGCGATTTTTATCTCACATACACACGCCGACCATGTGACGGGGCTTCCCGGAATGCTCATGCTCTCGGCCCAGGTTGACCGCACCGAGCCGCTTTACATCTACGGTCCGCCCAAAGTTCGTGAATATGTGGAGACCAGCCGGCAGGTCCTTGATATGTACATCAATTATCCCATTATAATAAAAGAAATTACGGCTCCTTGCGTCGTGCATGAAGGCAAAGATTTTTACATCCGCGCCTTTCCGCTCTCGCACACAAAGACCTGCGTTGGCTACACGCTCGAAGAACTTGACCGCCCGGGCGAATTCAATCCTCAAAAGGCAGAGTCTCTTGGAATCCCGCGCGGCCCTTTATGGGGAAAACTCCAGCGTGGCGAGGAAGTCACTTCGAGCGACGGAAAAATCGTCAAGCCAAGCGATGTGATGGGCGAAAAACGAAGCGGCCGCAAATTCTCTTTCGTGACCGACACCCAGTATCTTCCGAGCATCGCGCGTGAAGTGCAGGGGAGCGACCTTCTGATTTGTGAAGGCATGTTCGCCGATGACTGCGAGGACCAGGCCAAAGAAAAAAAGCACATGACCGCCCGTCAGGCCGCCACAATCGCCCGGGACGCAAATGCAAGCCGCATGGCGATGATTCACTATTCCCCGCGCTACACCGACCGCGAGCTGGATGTGCTTTTGAAGCAGGCGCAGGAAGTCTACCCCAAGGCCGAGCTCACAAAAGACAGGATGATTTTCGATATTCCGTATTCGGATTAGGGGGAGAGCTTCATATATTTTCTAGCATGACCAGTATTATGGTGGTATAATAGAATAATAAAGTTATGTCAGATATCGGCTATT
>DGTW01000168.1 GCA_002393835.1 Treponema sp. UBA4326 | reverse complement strand
AGCGAATTTCAACCGGGGCAAGCTCCTGGAGCGAATAAAGGACAATGATTCCCCGGTAACGCTACAGTTTCCCTACAACTTTGCCGCCGGGGGAGAGCAGTGGATTGAACTGCAGCTGATTTTCGTTGGCTCAGACTCATCCCTTTCAAATGACGCTGAGGCAATCATCCTCGGAAAAAACATAAATGACGAAAAGAGCAAGGAAAACGAGAAAAAGAGGAGTGCGGAATTCCTCTCAATGCTGGCAAGTGAATATGCGAACATCTATTCCGTGAACATCGATACAAGGGAATTTTTTGCCCTCACTTACTCGGAGCGAATCGAAAAAAGACTGGGGGACACCATAAGACAGTCAGATGTTCCCTTCGATCAGGCCCTCAAAATTTATGCCGAAAAATGCACTTTCGAGGACGACAAGGAAGATTTTCTGGCCCACAGTTCAAAAGATTTCATAATAGAACAATTCAGGACTACAGACCGCTTCACATACCGTTACAGGAACGAATCAAATCAGTATTGCGAGATGAAGTGCGTTAAGGTCGGAAACTGGGCGCAGGAAAGGACTATCGTTTTGGGATTTGCCGTAAAGGATGCCGAAATTCGCAGGGAAATAAAAGTTCAGGATGAGCTAAGGGAGGCAAAAGAAAAGGCAGAGAAGGCAAATGCCACTAAGAGCGAATTTCTTGCCCGAATGAGCCATGACATACGCACGCCAATCAACGGTGTAATAGGAATGGCTGAACTGGCAAAAAAGAACATGTTCCATCCGTATAAAGTGGAGCAGTGCCTGGATAAAATCATGACGGCAGCCTATCACCTGAATTCGCTGGTAAACGAGATACTCGACATGAGCCATATCGAAAGCAAAATGCTCGAAATAGCCCATAAACCAATGAACATTTTCGCGCTGGCAGACGGCTGCCTTTCAATAATCGAAGGTCAGCTGGTTCACAGGAAGCTCAAAGTCATAACCGAATTCGATGATTTTGAGCATCCATTTTTGCTGGGTGATGAGCTGCATCTAAGGCAGGCATTGGTGAACATTCTCGGAAACGCAGTCAAATTTACGCCTGACGGAGGAAAAATCACCTTTAAAATTCACGAGCTTGCCCGGGGATATAAAACGATAACCTATAGGATTGAAGTCGAGGACACAGGAATCGGAATGAAGCCGGACTTCCTGAATCACATCTGGGAAACATTCTCTCAGGAAGACGGTGGAGCCAGAAGCGAGTATCAGGGAACTGGATTGGGTATGCCGATAGCAAAATCCCTGATAGAGCTAATGGGCGGAACAATCAGCGTTGTTTCAAAACTCAACGAAGGAAGCAAATTCACCATTGATCTTCCATTTGCAATAGACGACAGGACGGAAAATGTCAGAAACAAAGAAATGAGTGAAATCGAGAACGGTGAGACGCTTCTGGGAGCAAATATACTTCTTGTTGAGGACAACGAGACGAACAGACAAAGCGCGAAGGAATTGCTTGAAGCGGACGGAGCAACCGTTACGACAGCCGAAAACGGAAAAATCGCACTGCAACTCTTTGCGGATTCAAAACCAAACCACTATGATGCCATTCTCATGGATATAATGATGCCGGTTATGAACGGAATCGATGCGACAAAAGAAATAAGGGCGTTAAAAAGGAGTGATGCCCAGATTACGCCGATTATAGCCCTCACGGCAAACGCTTTCGAGGAAGACGTGCGCAAGTCCCTTGATTCGGGAATGAACGAGCACCTTACAAAGCCGATTGAGATTTCCCGAGTCATAAAGACGCTCATAAAATGTATGAGACAAAAATCGCTAAAACAAGCTGAGGAACTGAGCGAGCTTTTGACGAGCACAAGCAACAAGGACTTGCTTACAGGGGTAGGAAACGAACAGGCTTTTGATGCCGTAAAATCAAGCCTTGACGAGGAAATCAGAAAGAATCCGGAAACAGAAATCGGTATCTTAATATGCGAAATAGATGACCTGCGAAAAATAAATGACAAGCTTGGAGAGAAAACAGGAGACAGTGCAATAATAAGCCTCTGCAAGCTTATCTGCGATAGTTTCAAGCATAGTCCCGTATTCCGAACCGGTGGAGATGAATTCGCCGTAATATTGCAGGGAATTGACCTTAAAAACGCAGATTTCCTCATTGAGAATTTTGCGACACGGCTCAAGAAACTCCTTTCAGGCCCAATGCCAATGTCCGTAGCCACAGGCTTCGCCAGATTTATGCCACAGGAGCAAAAGAACATAAATCAAACCGTAAAAAAAGCCGAGAAGGAAATGCTGAAGAATAAAAAAGCAAGGCATTAAAAGAAAGAGGGGACGGAAATACGGTTCGCCCTCGATAAAGCTAAAGCTCTGGGTTTGCACAGGCACATTGGTAGACAGAATACACATTATAGAAAGTAAAATATAGATAAAAGATTTGAGTCCGTCAATTTTGCCCCTCTGGAAGCCGTCCTTTGGTAAAATTCTTTACAATACACGGACTTATTTCTTCTTTGAGGCTTTCTTTTCCATGAGCTTATCACGCTGTTCGATGAGCTGCTTATTGACCAGGGCAATCCGCTCGTAAAGGTCAAAATACGAAATGGCATTGTCACTGGCACTGGTCATGTTGGCCTCAGGACTGAGAATCTTCTCCTTGAAGCGGGCGTTAATCTCAATCATCTCGGAATGTTTTTTCATTGATTCAAGGGAAGACTGATATGCGGCGTTTATCTCGCTTGTCCATCCAGTGATGTCAGGTTTTGCCAAAGTCTTGATTTTGTGAATGGTGACGATTTCCCAGATTCTCTTTCCGAAGTGCTCCTCAAGCGCGTTACGGAAAGGCCGGTCTTTCTGGAACAAAAGCTTCGCTGTAATCTTTCTGCCATCATTCTCGTCAGCAGTAAAGGCACACAAAGAATTCTCTTCAAGGAAAGACTTCGCTGCCTCGGAAGCAAAAAAGCCCTTCACCTCCTCTGAGCTGCATTTGAAAGTATACTCATACACATTTCCCCAAAGCCCGGTGCTCAGCGATTCCCGGCGTCGCTGGTTTGTGACAGGGAAAATATATGCCCTATGTATCTGAATCGACTGCGGAAGATGGCGGTTCAGGGCCTCAATGAAGTCTTTTTCGCTCGTATCCTCGTAAAGGACGGTCGAGGCAATCTCTGCGTCAGAAGAAATACCCAGGGACAAGGTTGAGGCGAATTCAAGGCGTGGAAGCGGGTTAAAGCCCGTCGTGTATATGACAGGAAGAGAGCATTTCAGGAAAGCCCGGTTGAAGAATTCGACCTGAGAAAGATGGGAGATATATTCCCCGCCGTTTTTCTTGGTGAATTCAAAAATAACCCTGTACATGACCGGAATATTCCACTCCGGGTAGACAGAATTATTACCATCCTGTTCACTTTTTTGCACATTCTGAGGCTTATTATCAATATTTACGCAGGTCTTATTGTTGCAGACTCCGCAGCGGTGATCACAGTTGGGCATACATTTCGGTGTAAGCTCTTCTTTCTCATGCTTTTCCCATTCTTTTTTGTAGAAATTTTTGGCAACTCCGAGAGAAACATTGTCCCAGGGAAGAGCCTCATCCTTGCTTCGCTCTCGAAGAATCGATTCCTTTACATCAAAGTCGGCCTCAGCAAAAGCATCTTCCCAATGCTTTAGGTTTTCTTTCAGATGATTCTCCCAGGCATCAAGGCGGGCCCCCTTCTTATAAGCCGAAAGAATCACCTTCCCTGCCCGCTTGTCTCCGCGAGAAAGAAGACCTTCAAGATAACTGGTGTTTATGTCGTGGGTTCCGACATGGAATTTTCCTCTTGGAAGATGCTCCCGGATATAAGATAGCTTTCTGTCGCTTTCCTCAGGGGAAATCTGCCTTACCCACTGATAGGCCGTGTGAGGTTTTGGGATAAAGGTCCCGACATTTACATTGCACTGGATTCTTGTCTTGTTCTGTAAGTCAATCAAAAAATCAACGATTGCCTTTTCTTCAGTAAGCTCCTCTGTCTCGGGGAAAGGCAGTCCCACCATAAAATAGAATTTGGCCTTGTTCCAGCCCCTTTTCTTGGCATCCAGGATAATGTCAACGAGGTGCTGGGCATAAACTTCCTTGTTGAGACGAAGCTGCCAGGCTTCCTCAGGGGTCTCGACTGCAAAAGTAAGGCCGGACTTACGAACTTCCGATAGTTTTTCAAGCAAAGGGAGGGAAAAACTGTTCACCTTGAGGGACGGAAGCTGAAAGGAGACATTCTGGCTCTTGTACTTAGCGTTCAAATCATCAAGCAGGTTCTCGATGTCAGGATAATCTGCACTCGAAAGCGATGTCAGGGAAATCTCCCGGTAGCCAGCAACCTTCACAAGTTTTTCAACATCATCAAAAATGAGCTGTTTTTCCTTGGCCCGCTGAGGGCGGTAATAGACTCCGGCATGGCAAAAGCGGCAGCCATTAGGACAGCCCCGCATAATCTCAACTACGCCATGATCCTGAACGGGCTTTACATTGGGAAGCGGCATGAAGGACTCGACGGAAGGGACTTTTCCAAAATCAGCCCAGACCGCCCGGCGGGCAAGAGAGTGACCAGTGGTCTCTTCGCTCATGTCCTCAGTCCATACGCTGGGGTGGCTTGCAAAGTGAGCAAGAATCTCGCTTCGGCCCGCCCCTTTCTTTTTGAGCTCGGCACATTCAGCGATAAGGTCAAACATTCCGCCCTCAGCTTCACCTATGAAAACAGCGTCAAAAAAATCAGAGAATGGAGCCGGGTTCGTAGATCCACAGCCTCCGGCAATCACAATCGGGTCATTCTCTCCCCTGTCCTTTTTTAAAAGCGGAACCCGCCCCAAGTCCAGGATTGAAAGTGCGCCGGTGATTCCAAGCTCATAGCCGATTGAAAAACCAATCATGTCAAGGGAATTCAAGGGCATCCCTGTCTCAAGCGTATACAGGGGGGCATCATATTTTTTCAGCAGATTCTCAAAATCGGTCTCAACGGCAAAAACCCGCTCGCACCTTATATTTTCTTTTTTGTTGAAGCCGTTGTAAATGATTTTTATAGCCTGATTTGCCATTCCGATCGTGTAGACATCAGGAAAAGCCACGCAAAAATTGAAAAGTGTGTCATTTTCAGCATGTTTTTTAACGATAGAGCCGAATTCACCGCCAGTGTAGCTGGACGGATTCTGCACCGAGCAAAGAGAATTTCCAAAAAGTTCAAGAGGGTTTATAAGTTTCATAGCATTCCTTTAAATTTAACCACAGATTACACAAATGTCACA
>DGTW01000287.1 GCA_002393835.1 Treponema sp. UBA4326 | reverse complement strand
GAGGATTGAGTTTTTAGACGGTCTGAGGGGGGGGCGGTCGCCGTAGACTAGCCACTAAAAATTCTGACTTTCTCAAAAAAAATCAAATATAACAAAAATTTATAAGGATTTGTTGCCGAAAAGCCAAAAATTTTTCAAATATATAGGTGATGATTGAGAAAGTTAATCCTTTAGGCTTTAACAAGAGAATCTTTGCCTTTCGCTTTTTTCTTGTGACATGTGTCCAGAATGTCATTTCCTTTCTCTTGGGAGGCGAAAAGTGCCTTTGCTGCACAAAGTGGACTTTAAGGCTTCCCCTCTGTTCTTCCTGTCTTACTGAAATTTTCCGTCCCTTTCATTCAGAATCTTGCTCTGTCTGCGGTAAGCCCCTTGTAAGCGAAAGGGGACTTTGCACCGTATGCCGGGAAGAAGCAGCCCTAAAAAGCATTGATGCGGCATTCTCCTTGCATTGCTATCAGCTCTGGAAAAAATCCCTTCTTTTTGCATGGAAAATGGAGGGTAAGCGAAGCCTTTCGCCTTATTTTGCCGCCCTCTGCTACAAGAAAATCCAAAGTCTCTGGCAAAAAGAAGGACAGCAGTTTCCGCTTGTTCCCGTTCCGCCCAGAGCCGGCAAAATCCGGGAGCGGGGCTGGGACCAGATTGATGATTTGTGCTTTTATCTCCGGAAGGGCTGGAATGTAAAAATCCTTCCATTGCTTGAGAGATTGAGCCGAACCCAGCAAAAAAAACTTGACCGTGCGCAAAGGCTGGAAGGAATCGAATCGTCTTACCGCCTGAAGAGCGCAAAAAAGCTTAAAGGACTTATCAGGAAAATTCCTGAGACGGTCATGCTTATTGATGATGTTCTCACAACGGGCTCAACCGTGGAGGCCTGTGCCCGGGAACTTAAAAAACTTGGGGTCAAAAAAGTTTTTTCGCTGACCCTCTTTATCGTGGATTAGGGGCAGTCTCAGGAGGTCGGAAAGTATTTTCTTTATAATACACTTAAATTTTGATTTGCAATTTACTAAATCTATCGTTATACTGTAATAACTATTACTTTTTTTTTAATGAGGTCTTAAGATTATGGAAGAAGAGATTAAAGGATATACAATTCAAGAAGCAATCGCAGAGGCGCGTCGCTGTCTTAATTGTCCCAAACCAATGTGCCGCACAGGATGTCCGATTGAAAATGACATACCTGCTTTTAACCATGCGGTTTCTTTGGGAAACTTCGGCGAGGCGCGCAGCATCATCGCACAGCGAAGCAATCTTCCAGCAATCTGTGGCCGAGTCTGTCCACACGAAAACCAGTGTGAAGGCCACTGTGTTCTTTCTAAGGCCGGAAAAGGCATCAAAATCGGCATGATTGAGCGTTTCATCGCAGATTTCGACACGGAGATGAACCTCAACCGCGAAAAGAAAATCGAAAAAATCGGTGGAAAAGTTGCCGTTATCGGCTCAGGTCCGGCAGGCCTTACGGTTGCTGGCGATTTGGCCCGCAAAGGTTACGAGGTAGTTGTTTACGAGGGCGAGAGCGAGCCGGGCGGTGTCCTCCTTTACGGAATCCCGGAATTCCGGCTTCCAAAAGATGTCGTCCGCAACACGACTAAAAAAATCGCTGACCTTGGGGTTCAGTTCGTCACAAACACAATGGTGGGCGTAGACATCACCCTCGATGAATTGTTTGAAAACGGATTCGATGCCGTATTTATCGGAACTGGAACCGCCCTTTCAAAAGACCTGGATATTCCCGGCAAGGAGCTCAAGGGCATCATCCAGTCAAACTACCTTCTCCGCATGGTCCGCCTCTATCAGGACGGCAATGTCGAAAAGAGCGAGGTTCCAATCGATGAGGGCGATGAGGTTATCGTAATCGGTGCCGGCAATGTTGCCATGGATGCCTGCCGCACTGCAGTCCGCATGAAGGCAAAAAAAGTTACGGTCGCTTACCGCAAGACAGCCGACTTTATGAAAGCCGCAAAGGCCGAGTATGACGGTGCTCTCTCAGACGGAGTTGATTTTAAATGGGAGCATGCACCGATTGAGTATGTCGGAGAAAACGGAGTCGTCACCGGGCTTAAATGCCAGACTCCTAACGGCGAGGTCGTCTTGCCAGCCAACAAAATCCTGATTGCAATCGGTTCTCGTCCTGCAGCCCGCATTATCAGCACGACGGCCGGAATCGATGCGGACGAGGGCGGTTTTGTCGTCACAAGGGAAAAGCCCTACGGCATGACAACAAAAAGGGGCGTTTTTGCTGGTGGCGATGTAGTTCATAAGCCTGCTACCGTAGTCCTCGCAATGCGTGAGGCAAAAAAGGTTGCAGTAGGTATTTCAGAATTCCTTGAAGCAAAAAAATTACTTGGCGAGTAGTCTAGGGGGAAATATGGCAGAAAACACTCAGATTCAGTTGGTTACTTTTCAACTTGGTGGAGAAATCTACGGCGTGGACATCATGGATGTGAAGGAAATCGTAAAAGTTACGAAAGTTCGCCCGATTCCTAACGCTCCGTACTATGTGGAGGGAATTTTTAATCTTCGCAGCGAGATTATCCCTGTTATCAACTTGCACAAACGCTTTCAGATTCAAAAACTCGTTGCCGAAGAAGGCGACGAGGAATTTGAGGGTGGATTTATTATCCTCAATATCGAGAACAACAGAATCGGTATCATCATTGACAGAATCGCCCGCGTAGTTACAATCGACACTGCGGAAATCAAAGATCCTCCTCAGATGATTAGCGGAATTGGCACAGAGTATATTCATGGAGTTATCCGACAGGACGATAAGTATCTCATAATGCTCGACATCCGCCGTCTCTTCAACGCTAAGGAACTTCAGAAGATTATTGAGCCTGGCGAAGCGAGCGGTCAAGAATAATGATTCAGACTTTCAGTTCTACTATTCGCAGAAAGGAAATGGATGCCGTCCTGACTTGCATGGTCGATGAAAAACTCGGTCCAGGTGAGCTGAACGCAAAGCTAATCCAGACGGTAAAGGAATTTACGGGCTGTGACGGAGCCGTTGCATTCAGAAGTCCGGCAATTGCATTTTCTTATGTCCTTAAGGCACTGGCTTTGGAAGAGGGAAGTACCGTCATGGTTTCTGCCCTTGCTCCGTCATGGCATTATAGTGCCGTAAAAAATCTCGGCTTCAATCCTCTTGTCCTTGATGTAGAAGAAGACACTGGCCTTGTAAGCGCTGCAGCCGTTCAGGAGGGCGTAAAGCAAGGGGGGCGGCTTCTTCTTCTCCACGAGACAATGGGAATCATGCCAAATCTCGAAGAAATTCTTGCCATTGGCGTTCCAGTAGTCGAGGATATTTCACATTCTCTCGGCTCTGTTTACAATTTTTCTCCTTCCGAAGAAAACCCTTCTGCCAAGCCGGAAGACTTGCAAAAAAAAGCCGGAATGATGGGGCTTTATTCGATTCTCGGACTCGAAGCTAACGACACCGTTACTGCTGGTGGCGGGGCTGTCTTAATCTCGCCAAAAAGGCGTGAGTGGATTGTCCTTAAAAAATTCACAGACGAAGCTCCCGAAACGGATATTCTTCCAGACATGAACAGTGCTTTGGGCTTCATCCAGTTAAAGGAATATGCCAGGAACGAAGAGGTCAGGAAATCTCTTTACGCCATTTTTCAAAAGGCATTGCAAAGCGGTAAAAACAAAACTTTCGCCCGTCCGGCGGAAAGCCCCTCTACTGTCTGGTCTTTTCCGGTCGTACTCAACGGAAGTTTCAAGGATGCCAGGCAATATGCCTCACGCAAGGAAATTGAAATCCGCCCGGCCTACGAAGGCTCCGTGATTTCTCTTCTCAGCGATGAAGAGCAGTCAAAATACATTCATGGAAAGGCTCTTTTCCTTCGCACTGTGCTTTTTCCTCTTTACCCTCGTTTGGGTTCGGAAGCAGCAACTAAAATAGCAAAAGTTTTGGGGACATTGCCGTAAAAAAATATGCAAGTAAAAAAGTCACTCATTGTCGTAAACAGTTTCAAGGAAGAATCAAAAAGTCTCGGTGCAGAAATTCAGGCTTATCTAAAAAAGCTGAATATTCAGGCTGATCTTTTTGTATTCAATGGTTTTTCAGAGCAATATCCCTTTTACGGCTACGATTTCGTAATCACTATGGGTGGCGACGGCACGGTTCTTTTTGCGGCTCGGGGCTGTGCTCCGCTGGGCATTCCTATCTTCCCTGTAAATTTCGGGTCATTTGGCTTTATTGCAAGCGTGCAGCGAAACGAATGGAAAAAAGAGCTGGACGAATTCTTGGCAGGGAAGTCCGTAATCGACGAGCGAAGTATGCTTCAGTCGGATTTAATCAGGGGGGGGCAGCGACGGCTCAGTGCCACAGGCCTCAATGACATTGTAATTTGTGGAAAAACAGCCGCACATACTATTTCTTTCAATGTTTTGTATGACAAGGTTCCCTTGGGTGAGATAAAGGCTGACGGAATTATAATCTCAACGGCCACAGGCTCAACCGCCTATTCAGCGAGCGCGGGCGGCCCGATTATTGATCCGGGGCTTGATGCCATGGTTCTCACTTTAATGAACGCTTTTTCCCTCTCCAGCCGTCCAATCGTCCTGAGTCCGGAGGGCGTTATCGAAATCGAAATTTTGCCATCACGTATCAGCGATGTCGTAATCAGCGTGGACGGTCAGATTCCAGTGGACTTGCATGTGGGCGATATAATCAGAATCAGGCAAATAGAGGCAAAGGCAAAGCTGATTGGCTGTACTAAAGAAAAATTTTACAATGCGCTCCGCTCAAAACTGAACTGGTCAGGGGGACCACAACATGCTTGAAGACTTGTCTATTAAGGATTTTGCTCTCATTGATTCGGCCAATCTTGAATTTGGGCCTGGTTTTACCGTCCTTTCTGGTGAGACTGGTGCCGGAAAATCCCTTTTAATCGGAGCGCTCACTTTTCTGCTGGGCGGAAAGGCTGGAGTTGAGCAAATCAGGGCTGGTGCCCATGAGTCCTCTGTTACGGCGACTTTCTACCTTGGGAAAAGTCCTGCTTCAATGCGGGAACTGAACGATGACGACGAGCCTTTGAATGCCTTTGAATGGCTCAGCCTTCACGGAATCGAAGCCGAGGACGACAGGGTTCTTTTGCGTCGCGTAATTCGGGAAAACGGAAAATCCGGGGCCTGGATTGGAAGCACTCCCGTGACCCGGGCCGATTTGGCGGAATTCAGCTCTTTTTTGATTGACATTCACGGTCAGCACGAGCACCAGTCTCTTATGAAGGTCTCGGAGCACCGCAAATTCTTGGATTCCTATGCGGCTATCACGGAAAGAGTTTCTGCCTTCACCGCCCTTTATTCAGAGCTCGTCTCAAAACGAAAAGTTCTTGATGCCCTGAATACCGATGACAGGGATAGGGCACAGAAAATCGACTTCCTCAATTTTGCTGTCAAGGAAATCACCGATGCCAAGCTAAAGGCGAACGAAGACACTGAGCTTGATGACGAGGAGAACAAACTTTCGTCCTTTGAAAAACTCTACTCGGATGTGGAGCAGATTAATGGCCTTCTTTCTGGCGGTGACGGTTCTTCAGTCGTTTCTGCCCTCAAAAAACTTCGTGCCCTTTCCGATTCAGCCGCAGGCTCTGACAAGTCGCTGCAAAAACTGTCTGAGCGGCTGGACAGTGCTTTTTACGAGCTTTCGGATATTGCTGACGAATACAAGTCTTATTCACAGAGCCTCGTCTTTGATCCACAAAGACTGGCCGAAGTTCAGGAGAGGCAGACTTTAATTTACAATCTCAAAAAGAAATATGCTTCATCTGTGGCAGCCCCCCTGTCCGAGGTTACGGCATATCTTGAGAATGCCCTGAAAAATCTGGAAGAGCTGGACACTTCAAGCGACAGAAAGGAAAAACTGGAAAAAGAAATCGCCGAGCTTGGAAAAAAAGTCTATCTGGAGGCCAAGGCAATTTCTGCCTTGCGAAAAGAGGCTGCCGAAAAAATGGCTTCCGGGGTAGTGCAGGTTCTTTCGGCTCTCGGTATGAAAGGAACCCGCTTTTCTGTTAATGTTGCCGAAAAAAACGGGAACGAAATCACCCAGAAATGCGGCCCCTATGGAATTGACGACATCGAATTCCTTATCAGTGCCAATCCCGGCCAGCCCCTGCAGCCACTTGCAAAAATCGCTTCGGGCGGTGAGCTGAGCCGAGTCATGCTTTCGCTCAAAACAATTCTCTGTCAGTCTGACGCAACGGGCGAATCTACAGTCGGAACTATGATTTTTGACGAAATCGACACTGGAATCGGCGGCGAGGTCGCTGTCTCAATCGGAAGTCACCTTAAGGGACTTGCGAAAAATCGCCAGGTTTTGTGTATCACTCACCTTGCAAGCATCGCCGTTTACGCCGATAATCAGATTAAGATAGAAAAAGCCGTTTCTGACGGAAAAACGAGCACTCACGTACGCGAAATCCTGGGGCAGGAAAGGGTTTCTGAGATTGCGAGAATGCTTTCTGGGGATGCCGCAAGTTCCCAGTCTTTGGAACATGCGCGCTCAATGCTGGCTAAGTTTGGGGGGATAAACTAATGTCAAGAGTTCTTACAGAAAATCGCGAGCTTTGTGAAATCAAATGTGAGCCTTACAGAAAAATGCTGAGTGAGGCTTTCCTTCGCGAAAAGCAGGTGCTGGCCTCAATAGAGCGTGACCCGACTGGCTCTGCCTACAAGCGCCTTAATCTCTGTGACGAAATGATTGGATGCGCGACCTACTACATCACGATTAATAATCTTACGGTAGAGCTGGTCAACACAAAGGACAACGATGCCCTTAACGACGCGCGAAAAATGATTTACAAGGCACTCATTTACCTCGAGGAAATTGTTACCGGTACTGTCGATGCTTTGCAGACCGATCTGGAAGAAAAACTCGCCTCAATCGGTGCGGCACCCTTAGATAAAAAATTTTACCTCATCCGAAAACTGGGGCTTGCGATTTCCCTCTTGATTGACGCTTTTGGTGACAATACGAAATGGAAATGGTCTTTTGTCGAGGTTCAGGGGCGTTTTGCCACCGTTGCCAAAAATCTTCTTGATTTGAAGCAGGCCGCAAAGGATTATTTTGACCCCAATTCTCCTGACTACGACAACTCGGTGCTTTACATCAGGCTTATTCGTAAGCTGAACGAGCAGTCAGCCCAGGCCTACCGGGATCGCTATGAGCTTTCCACACACCGAATAGACGATATGCGACTTGCCATTCAGTACCTGTCTGCCAGCCGCAGAATAGCGATTGCCCTTGGTGAAACAGAAGATGCCGAGGAAATCAAAAAGAAGGCCGGTGTCTGGCGACAAAAAGTCGAGGCCGATCAAAAAGCAGGAAGAGCAAACTAAGATGCTGAGCAAAAAACTTATTCTCAAAATTTTCGAGGGATTTTCCATCCAGCGATGGAATGATCTGGTTCGTCCTTTTGCCCTGGTCGAAATGGACAAGGCTGCCGAAAAAATGGCATGTGCCTACATTATCGGAAAATACGAAGAGGCTCAGGGAAATAAAATCGACTGGGAGTGGATGATTTACGCCTCTCTTTTCGACCTTCTCAAAAAAATAACCCTGAGTGACATAAAATCTCCTGTCCAGCAGATGATTCGGGTAAAATACCCCCTGGAATACAAAAAACTCAATGAATGGGTCTTTTCAAAATACGAGGAAATCATTACTGACCAGGACTTGCTTTCCCGATTTAAGGAATTCCTTGAATTTGACTCAGACCTTAGCCGCAGCGAATTTACCCTCACAGAGCGGGTTCTTGAGGCCGCCCATAAATTCTCGACTCTCCGTGAGCTTGAGATGATTTCTCCCGTAAACGAAAAGGAAAGGGTTGAGTACATTCACAGGCAGCTCCGATTGATGCTTCAGGATTACACTGATTTGAAGGGCGTAAAACTTCTCCTTGACCGGGAGCGTCCCTTCCATTTCATCATGAAACTTGAACAGCTACGCTTTCAGACAAGATGGAATCAAACCCCTCGTGTTCCAGAAACGAGCGTTCTCGGCCACTGTTTTTTCGTAGCCGTCGCAACCCTGCTTCTCTTGCGGGATACGGGCGTGGAGCCATGCCCCAACAGGCTTTTCAATGATTTTTTCAGCGCTCTTTTCCATGACCTTCCGGAAAGCGTCACACGAGACATCATTTCCCCGGTCAAGCAGGCCACTAACGAGCTTCCTGGAATCGTAAAGCAAATCGAAGACGAAATCGTGCATGCCGAGCTTGTTCCCCTCATGGATGATTCTTATGTGGACGAAATACTTTATTTCACCAACGAAGAATTCCAGAACCGCATTCTGGTGACGGAACTCGACGGCCACAAAAGCGCCCTGACTGTAAGCTGGGAAGAACTGAACGACAATTACAATTCCGATGTCTATTCACCTGTCGACGGAAAGCTGGTGCGGCTGGCAGATCATCTCAGCGCCTTTATCGAGGCCGATTCTTCAATTAAGTACGGAATCACCAGCAAGCAGCTTACGGGCGGCCGTGACAACATCCTGAAAAGCTACCTTTCTGGCACAAAAATCAACGGAATCGACGCCATGCAGCTTTTCTGGTCAATCATGGAAGATTAAAAAGGGCAGGGGAAAGCCCCTAAAACCCCATTTTTTATAAACTTTTAGCACTTTATTGCCGAAAATTTCCAAGATATGAAACGTTCGGTTTTTAAACTCGCTTTTTCTATTTTTGTATTCTCCGCGGTTTCTTACCTCTATTCTGACAGCATCCACGAGGTTCAGAAGGGAGAAACCTTGTATTCAATAAGCAAAAAATACGGAGTTTCTGTGGTGGAGCTTCAGGGTGCAAACGGACTTTCCGACAACGGCATTAAAGTCGGCCAGAAAATCAAGATTCCAGACGGAAAAGAAAGCTCAAAAACTGCTGTGTCCGGCACGAATGTTAAGTCTGATTCGGCCGCACAAGCCCCGGTTGCCAAGACTCAGACCCCGGCCGCCACAAGCCAGCAATCTTCAGCGTCTTCTGCCTCAGCTGCCCTTTCATCTTCTTCATCGGCAAAGACGGCTCAGTCAGCTTCTTCGGACGGAACTTACATCGTGCAAAAAGGGGAAACCTGGTACGGCATCTCCAAAAAGCATGGAACGACAGTTGCGGACTTACAGAGACTCAACGGCGTTGGTGCGGAAGCGGCCCTTAAAGTCGGTCAGAAAATAAAAGTTCCTGTGGCACAATCTTCTTTAGGACTTGCGACCGCAAAAAATACAAGCCCTTCTGTAAGCTCAACGAAAAAATCTTCCGAAAACTCAAAAACAGCAGCTTCATCAGGCTCTTCCACTGCCGCAAAGGTTCCTGACCTCAAGGCCAATGATCCCCATAATTACTCAAGCAAAAAGGCTGACTCTTCGCTTGTCTGGCCCGTAAAAACAGAAAGCATCGTCTACATCAACGGAAAGGTTGGAGGCGTGAGCCTGGCCGCCAAAAAGGACGAGGAGGTCAAGGCAATCAGGGCGGGTACCGTCATGTTCTCAGGCTCTTACCGTGGATTTGGCAATGTGGTCTTTATCCAGAGCAAAACAGGCCACATCTACGCATATACGGGCCTCGGTTCCATTGATGTCTCAAAAGGCGACTACATAAATTACAGCTCGGAAATTGGCAAGGCCGGAATCGACACTTATACAGGAAAATCACAGATTTCCCTCATGGTTTTCCAAAACGGACAGCCAATTGACCCTGCAAAAGCTCCGAGAGGCTAAAAAAAGTTAGAATTTGCCAATTTTGCCGCTGACGGCTATTGACAAATATTTAGCAAATTTGATATAGTTCTAAACATCAAATGGGGGCGTAGCGAAGCTGGTTATCGCGCTGG